>CBHYLO010000089.1:0-10706 GCA_966128675.1 uncultured bacterium
GGCCGCGCGCTCACGCTCGCCACGGCCGCCGCCGCGCTGGTCGCCGCGGCCTGCGAGCTGCCGCGACCCACCGGCCCCCGCGCCGCGCCGCAGGCGCCGCTCGCCAGCGTCACCGCCCCCGTCCCCACGACGGTGGACGTCTCGCCCCTCACGCTCGCCGACATCCGCCGGGCCGTGGCGTCGGCCTTCCCCGGCGCGGACACCGAGCGGCGCGGCGCCACGCAGCGCATCTGGGTCGTGCAGGACGGCAGCGGCCGGGTGAGCCGCGTGATGCGCGGGCTGGCCGCGCCCTCCGCCCCGGGGACGGTCGCGCTGACGCAGGCGGAGCTGGCCCAGGCGCGCGACGGCGTCTTCCACGTCTCGCCGATGGCCGGCGATCCGCGCGGCACGCTCGCCGGCGTGGCCGCCGACGGGATCGCGACGGTCGACGTGCACAAGCGCGGGCCCGGCCAGATCACGCCCGACAGCACGGAGCTGATCTGGATCCGCCTGAAGGGCGCGGATGTCACCGCCGCGACGGCGGGCGCCGAGGCACCGGCGTTCGTGCCGATGCGGGATCGGGCGGCGCGGGTCGTGGTCCGGGACACGACGCCCGCGCGCATCGCGCTCCGCGGGGGCGCGGTCGCCCACCCCCCCCCCGACTCGCCCGGGGCCATGCGGGCGCGGGGGGGGCTGGTCCCCCAACCCCCCCCCGTCGGGGGGGGGGGGGGGGGGGGCGGGGCCCACGACGCTGAGCGTCCGCGCCGTCAACGACACGACCGGCCCGAAGCCGCTCTACCTGATCGACGGCGTGGAGTTCAGCGGCGCGCAGAGCGAGCTGCCGAAGCCCGATCGGATCGAGAGCATCGACGTCCTCAAGGGCGCGGCCGCGGAGCGCGAGTACGGCCCGCGCGGCGCGCACGGCGTCATCCGGATCACGACGAAATCGAAGTAGCGGAGGACGGGACGGCGGAGGACCGAACGGCGAAGAACGGGACGGCGTGCAACGGAAAGGCGGATGCCCTGAGCCTCACGCTCGGAGCATCCGCCCTCTCGTCTCACGCCGCATCGTTCTCCGCTTCACCGTCCTCCGCCGTCTCGTCCTCCGTCCTACCGTGCCTTTCGTGGCCAGACGTTGTCCGTCGCGTCCCGGTCCGGGAAGCGCTGCTCCGGGTCCAGCTCCAGGCGCTCGATGCGGCGGCCGAAGTCGAGCGTCGCCGTGAAGGTGCGGCTGCCCGCGAACCACACGTCGGCGGGATACGTCACGACGGCCGTCGTGTCGTCCACCAGGCGCGCGTTGGGCATGCGGCGCAGCGCGCCGCCCGTGCGCGCGAGATGGGCGCGCAGCACGACCGGCGACGGCATCTGCCCGTCCTGCCGCACCGTCACCGTCGCGCGCGTGCCCGTGGTCGTCACGTTCTGGATCGAGCCGTCCGCGCTCTCCGTCGTGAACAGCCAGTAGTACCAGAACCAGCCGAGGTCGCGGTTCAGCGCGCGGTTCATGAAGAACATGTAGTCCCACGGCGACGGATGCTTGAACAGCCACGCGTTCGCCCACTCGCGGTGCGCGCGGATCACCGCGCTGTCGCCCACCACGCCGCCGAGCGCGGACAGCATGAGCGGCGTCTTCTGGTAGGTCGTGAAGCCGTAGAACTGCTGGCCCGCGTAGTTCGCGTTCCACATCATCGGCGGCTCGGCCTCATTGCCGCTGACGCGGCCGTACGACTGCCCGAGCCCGTTCAGCACCGGCGGCTTCCCCGCCGCGTCGGCGTCGGAGAGGATGTTCATGTACTGGTTGAACCCCTCGTCCATCCAGCCGTACCACGTCTCGTTGTTGCTCACCACCATCGGCCACCACTGGTGCGCCGTCTCGTGGTCGGCCGCGCCGCGGTTGGAGTTGATCACCATCGGGTACTCCATCCCCGCGCTCGGCCCGTCCTGCAGCGTGAGCTGCGGGAACTGGTACGGGAACCAGAGCTTCGAGTAGAACTCGAGCGCGTGGCGCGCGATCTCGCCCGCGTCGCGGAACTGCTGCGCGCGGCCCGGCAGGTACACCATGTGGATCGGCACGCGCCCCTTCCCCGGGATCGTCGCGCGCGTCGCCCGCCACACGAACTGCTTGGCCGTCGCCCACGCGAAGTCGTTCACGCTGTCGGCGACCATGTGCCAGACGAGGCGATCGCCCGTGGCGGTCGACTGGCCCGGCCCCACCTCGTCGGGGCCGACGATCGTCGTCACCGAGTCGGAGTCGAGCACGCGCGCGAGGCGCTCGCGGGCGCGCGCCGTCAGCACCTGCTCGGGGTTCTGCAGCACGCCCGTGCCGCTCACCACCCAGCCGGCCGGCACGTCGAGCTTCACGTCGAAGCGCCCGAAGTTGTTGTAGAACTCCGACGGCCCGAGGTAGAGCTCCTCGTTCCAGCCGCGCAGGTCGTCGTAGACCGCGACGCGCGGATACCACTGCGTCGGCTGGTAGAGCGTGTCGGCCCAGCGCTGCGTCATGCGGTGGCCGGCGCCCGGGCCGCCCGGCAGCTTGTGGTTCCACTCGATCTCGAGCGTCGCCGTCGCGCGCGGCGCGACCTTGGTCGGCAGCGTGATGCGCGCGATGGTCGACTTGAGCCCGATCGCGGTCGGCACCGCGCGCGCCTGCGCCGCCTGCGCGGCCTGCGCCGCCACGATGGAGCGGGCGCCCTCCCCGCCGGCCGGCGGCGGCCCGAGGGTCACCGCCTCGCCGTTCACGGTCATGCGCGTGATGACCATGCCGTCGGTCACCTCGGCCGGCACCCACGGCGCCGCCTGCGGCGTGTTGCCGAGGAAGATGTTGGGGTCGAGCCGCAGGGCGAGCTGGCCGAGCGAGTCGGGGCTCGCGTTGTGCACGACGACCGTCTCGCGGCCGGTGAGGCGCGAGGTCGCCGGATCCAGGCGCGCCTCGATCGTGTAGTCGGTCCGCAGCTGCCAGTAGTTGCGGCCGGGGCGCCCGGTCGAGTCGCGGGTCCCGGCGGCCATCGCCCGGCGGATCGCGTTGGTGAGCGGGATGTCCCGGCGCACCGCGCGCTCGGGGAGGCGGGCGGCGGCGACGGCCGGCTGCGCGGCCAGGCGCGCGGGGCGTGCGGCCCCCGCGGCGGAGCCGGCGAGCAGCGCCAGCGCGAGGAGACGACGGGCGGTCATGCGTGGGGCTCGTGTAGGAATCGCGGCGGCCGGCGGCGGCCGCGGACGCGTTCGCGACGCGTGCGTCGAGATTACCACATCGGCTCGGCGCCGGGGAGCGGCGGGAGGCCGCCCGCCCCCGTGACGGCGGGGGCGCGTGGCGTGAGCCACCCGAGCCTTGCGGCTGGCGGGAAACCGGCGATCATGACGATGGGGCCATGGTCGCGGTGCGCAGCTTGCCCGACTTCCGCGCCGACGGTGGCGCGCCCGATGACGGGCGCGCTCCGCACCCCTTTTTGCCCCCGGCCGTTCCGATGACGCACGATCCCGCCTCGCCCGCCGCCTCGCTCGCGCTCCCGCTCCACGCCGCTCCGACGGCGGGGGGCGAGCCCGCGGCCGGCCTCGCGGACGGCGCCCGCCTGCGCGCCCTGTTCGAGCTCCACGTCGACGGGGTGCTCGCGCTCGACGCCCAGGGGCGGATCGGCGACGTCAACCCGGCCGCCGTCGCCCTCCTGGGCGTCCCGGCGGCCGAGCTGCTCGGACGCGACGTGCTCTCGCTAATGACCGCGGACGACTGCCCGCGCTGCGAGGAGCGGCTGGGCGCGGCCCTGCAGGGCACGGCGCAGAGCTGGGAGGCCAACCTCGAGACGCACGAGGGGCGGCGCGCCGTGCAGCTGGCGGCAGTCCCGATCGTCGAGGGCGGCGTCACGACCGGCGTCTTCCTGGTCGCCCACGACGTCACCTCGCACCGCACGCTGGAGGCGCAGCTCGCGCACCGCGCCTTCCACGACCCGCTCACCGGGCTCGCCAACCGCGCGCTCTTCCGCGACCGCGTGGAGCAGGCGCTGGCGCGCGACCCCACGGGCGAGCACGTGGCGGTGATCTTCGTCGACCTCGACGACTTCAAGAAGGTCAACGACACGCAGGGCCACGCGGCGGGCGACGCGCTGCTGGTGCGCGTGGCGGCGCTGCTGGTGGACAGCACGCGCGGCTGCGACCTGATCGCGCGCTTCGGCGGCGACGAGTTCGCGGTGCTGCTGGCCCGCATCGCGCAGCGCGACCACGTGGACGCGGTGGCGGCGCGCATCGCGGCCGCGCTGCGGCGCCCCATCGCGCTCCCGCTGCGCGACGTCGTCGTGGGCGCGAGCCTGGGCATCGCGCACGGGCGGCCGGGCATCGACGCCGACGAGCTGCTGAAGGACGCCGACCTCGCGATGTACCGCACCAAGGCCGCGAGCCAGGGCCACGTGTCCAAGTACGCCGCCGGGGCGCAGGCGCTCGTCGAGGAGCGCGAGGCGATGCACGAGGACCTGCGCCGCGCGCTCGAGGGCGACCCGGCCGGCGGCCGGCTGTCGCTCGTCTACCAGCCGGTCGTCGAGCTGGCGTCGGGCCGCGTGAGCACGTACGAGGCGCTGGCGCGCTGGTGGCATCCGGCGCACGGCGAGGTGCCGCCGTCGACCTTCGTGCCGCTGGCCGAGGAGACGGGGCTGGTGGTCGCGCTGGGCCGCTGGGTGCTGCGCGCGGCGTGCGCGCAGCTGCGGCGCTGGGAGGCCGCGGCGCCCGACGCCGAGCGGCCCACCGTGCGCGTGAACCTCTCGCGCTGCGAGCTGGAGCAGCCGACGCTGCTGCGCGACGTCGCCGACGCGCTGGACCACGCGGGCGTGTCGGGCGCGCAGCTGACGCTGGAGCTGCCCGAGGCGGCGGTGATGCGCCGCCCCGAGGAGGCGCTGGTGACGCTGCACGGCCTGCGCGAGCTGGGCGTGCGCCTCGCGATCGACGACTTCGGCACGGCGGCGTCGTCCCTGGGCCACCTGCAGCGCTTCCCGGTGGACGAGCTGAAGATCGACCGCGGCTTCGTCGACGCGGCGCCCGAGGACGCGGACGCCGAGGCGGTAGTGCGCTCGATGGTGGCGCTCGGCCGCGCGCTGCACCTGCGCATGGTGGCGGAGGGCGTCGAACGGCCCGCGCAGCGCGCGTGGCTCGCCGACGTCGGCTGCGAGTTCGCGCAGGGCTACCTGTTCGCGCCGCCGGGCGCGCCCGCGGACGTGCACGGCTCGGCGTCGGACGACGCCCCGCACGCGATGCCGCACGCGGTGCGCGCGCCGCGCGACGTCGCCCGCGAGCCGTCGCGCGCGCCGTCCGCGACGGCGTGATCGCACCGCACGACGCGGCGATCGACCGCGCCCGCGCACTGCTCGCCGGCGCTCGGCGGCTGCTGGTGTTCACGGGCGCGGGCGTCAGCGCGGAGTCGGGGGTGCCGACCTTCCGCGGCGCGGGCGGCCTCTGGAGCTCGATGCGCGCCGAGGACCTCGCGACGCCGGAGGCGTTCGCGCGCGACCCGCGGCTGGTGTGGGAGTGGTACGCGTGGCGCCGCGGGCTGGTCGCGCAGTGCGCGCCGAACGCCGCGCACGACGCGATCGCGCGCCACGCGCGCGCGCATCCGGGCACCACGGTCGTGACGCAGAACGTCGACGGCCTGCACCAGCGCGCGGCCGCGGCGGCCGGCGATCCGCGCGGGCCCGCGTCGGTGGTGGCGCTGCACGGCACGCTGTTCGGCGTGCGCTGCGCGCGCTGGCCCGCGTGCCCCACGCGCATCCCGCACGACGGCCCGGTCGACGCCAGTGACGTCGCGACGCTGCCGCGCTGCGACGCCTGCGGCGCGCTGCTGCGCCCGGACGTCGTGTGGTTCGGCGAGGCGCTGGACGCGGCCGACCTCGACGCCGCGTTCGGCGCCGCGCAGAGCGCGGACGCCTGCCTCGTGGTGGGCACGAGCGCGCTCGTGCAGCCCGCGGCGAGCGTTGCCGCGACCGCCGCACGCGCGGGCGCGCCGCTCGTCGAGGTCAATGCGGAGGACACGCCGCTGTCGTCGCTGGCGGCGGTGGCGCTGCGCGGCCGCGCGGCGGAGCTGGTGCCGGCGCTGCTGGGCGCCTAGTCCTGGTCGAACGGCAACGGCATTTGCAAGGAAGCAATCGGATAACGGCTTTGATGAGTGCGGATGGCTCCGGTGGAGTGCGAGGTTCCTCGCCGCCACGCGGAGCCATCCGCCGTTATCCGATCTTTTCAGATCGCTTCCTTGCAAACGCCGTTCGCCGTTCGGGTCCGGCGCGCCGACCCTCAGCCCCCCTTTCGCGCCCGCCGCTCCGCGTTCACCAATCGGTGCGCGCGGCGCGTCGTCTCGGGCTCGCGGAACCCCGCGCTCACCGACACGACCACGTCCACCGCGGTCTCGAGGTCGATCAGGTGGCCCGGCGACACGAACACCGGATGCACGCGCTCGCGCAGCCGGATCGCCGTGCCCACGACCTCGCGGCGGTGCACCAGCGGCGCGCGCGCGAGGCGCTCGGGGCCCAGCGGCGCGTGCGTGCCCACGAGGATCGACTTCGCGCAGCCGATGGACGGCACGCCGAACAGCAGCCCGCCGTAGCACGCGATGCCGAAGCGGCGCGGATGCGCGATCCCCTGCCCGTCGAAGATCAGCGCGTCGGGGCGCGTGCGGAGCTGGTCCCACGCCGCGGCGACCGCCGGCAGCTCGCGGAACGCGAGGAAGCCCGGCACGTACGGCATCGGCACCGGCGCGACGGCGGTCGCCTGGTCCACGACCTCCAGCGTCGGCAGCGCGAGCACGACGACGCCGGCGAAGCACTCGGTGGCGTCGCGGTCCATCGACACGTCGAGGCCCGCCACCAGCCGCGGCGCGAAGCCCGGCGGCGGCCGCAGCACGACCTCCGCGCGCAGGCGCTCCTGCACCGCGGTCGCCTCGGCGATGGTCGTCGGGAAGTCGCGCGCCGTCACGTCGCTACGCCTCGCTCACGCCCGCCTCACGCCCACTCCGGCGGCGTGCCCTCGCGCACTTCCTCGCGCAGCTTGAGGAAGCTCTCGTAGCGCGCGCGGCTCACCGCGCCCTCGGCCACCGCCTCGCGCACCGCGCACCCGGGCTCCGAGACGTGCGCGCAGTCGCCGAACCGGCACTCGTTCAGGTACGGGCGCAGCTCCGGGAAGCACTCGTCCAGCGACTCGGCGGGCAGCCCCCAGAAGCCGATCTCGCGCAGCCCCGGCGTGTCGACCACGAAGCCGGCGACGCTCGCGTCGGGGCCGCGCAGCGGATGCAGCAGCGCGCCCACCGTCGTGTGCCGCCCCTTGTTGACGCTCTCGCTGATCGCGCCGACGCGCAGGTCGAGCCCCGGATAGAGCGCGTTCATGAGCGACGACTTGCCGACGCCCGACGGCCCCGTGAGCGCCGACGTGCGGCCTACCAGCACCTCGCGCAGCTCCTCCAGCCCGTGCCGCTGCGCGACGCTGGTGACGTGCAGCGGATAGCCCGCGCGCGTGAAGTCGGCGAAGCGCTCGCGCACCACGGCCTCGCCGCGCGCCGCGTCGCCGTCGCCCACCAGCTCCGCCTTGTTGACCACGATGCGCGCGGCCAGCTCGTTGGCCTCCG
Organism: uncultured bacterium; assembly: GCA_966128675.1. Classification (GTDB taxonomy): domain Bacteria; phylum Gemmatimonadota; class Gemmatimonadetes; order Gemmatimonadales; family Gemmatimonadaceae; genus Roseisolibacter. Next base: position 7,562 of record CBHYLO010000089.1, read on the forward strand.
CGACCACGAGGAAGCGGTCGAGCATGCGCTCGTGCGGCTCGGGGCGCGCGGCCGCGAACACCACCAGCACCTGGTCGACGTTGGCGACCAGCACGCGCTCGCCGTAGCCGCCGCCCGGGCTGCGCCGCGCGAGCTTGGAGTGCCGCGGCGCGATCGCGTCGATCGCCCACGCGCCCGTGTCGCGCGCGTCGGTCGCCAGCGTGACGCGGTCGCCCACCGCGAGCTTGCCGCGCCGCGACTCGGAGGCCACGGTGTCGCGCCGCAGCGAGCCGTCGGCGCGCCGCCCCTCGTCCGACTTCTTCAGCCGCCCGCGCAGCGACGCCTCGCGCACGACGCCGTCGTCGCCGAGGACGCGCCACACCCCGCCGGTGCCGCCGAGCACGACGCCGTTCACGGCCAGCGCTCCAGGGATCGCTCGGCGCTCGGCGCTCGGAGCCCGGTCACGATTCGTCCTCCTCGGCCGCCATCACGTCCCACCACTTCCGCTTCGGCGGGCCGCCTTCCTGCTTGCGCACCAGCGCGTCGAGCGTGGCCTTCGCGGTCAGCAGCGGCATGCGGCCGAGCGCGGCCAGCACGCCCGCCTCGTCGTCGCCGCGGATGATGAAGTCCGTCTCCAGGTGCGCGTCGATGCCGGGCGCGCCGATGCGCCGCCAGCGCAGGAAGAGCAGGTACGCGCCCCACGGGCGCGCGGGATCGTCGGTCGCGTCGGCGCACAGCTCGACGCTGTACGACAGCCCGTCGATCCCCTCGAACGCCGGCGGCCGCTTGTGCACCGCCGCGTAGCCGCCGAGCGTGGACTCGTCGCCCGCGTCGTCGTCGGGCGGGAGGTGGAGGCCCGGCACGGCGGCGGTCACGCGCCCGCGCCGGGGCCCACGCGCGGGCGCGTGCCGTTGCCGACGCTCGCGCCGGCGCCGTTGCGCGCCGCCTTCCGGCCGCCGAGGACCTCCTTCACGATGTTGCCCGTCATGAAGGCGACGTTCGCGGGGCGCTCGGCCAGCCGGCGCATCAGGTACGGATACCACTGCGTGCCGAACGGGACGTAGACGCGCACGTTGTAGCCCTCGCGCACCAGCGCGTCCTGCAGGTCGCGGCGCACGCCGTACAGCATCTGGAACTCGAAGCGGTCCGTCGCGATCCCCTCCGCCTTCGCGAACCGCTTCGCCTCGGCGATGATCGCCTCGTCGTGCGTCGCGATGCCCGGGTAGCGGCCGTCGCGCATCAGCGCCTGCATCGCGCGCACGTAGCTCGTGTCGACGTCGGCCTTGTCGGGATACGCGACCGCGGGCGGCTCCTTGTACGCGCCCTTGCAGATGCGCACGCGGCAGCGCTCCTGGTTGGCGCGCTTCACGTCGTCGTCGGTGCGGTACAGGTAGCTCTGCAGCACGATGCCGACGTTCTCCGGATACGCGGGGTACAGACGGCCGTAGAACAGGTCGAGCGTCTTCTGCGTGTACGCGCTCGACTCCATGTCGAGGCGCACGAAGTTGCCGAAGCCCTGCGCCGTGCGCAGCACCGCGCCGATCGTCTCGACGCACAGCCCCTCGTCGATGTCCTGCCCCATCGCGGTCAGCTTCACCGAGACGTTGGCATCCAGCCCGCGCGCCTGGATCCGCTCCAGCAGCGTGACGTACTCGCGGCCGGTCTCCTGCGCCTCGGCGGCGTTCGTCACGCTCTCGCCCAGCAGGTCGAGCGACGCGCGGATGCCGCGGGCGTTCAGCGCGGCCACGGCCTCCAGCGCCTCCTCGATCGTCTCGCCGGCCACGAAGCGCGACGCGAAGCGCTTCGCGAGGCGGTTGTCGCGGATGAACCGGAAGACCCGCTGCTGGTTGGAGAGGTAGAGGAGCGCGTTGCGCAGCATGAGGTCGCGGGGGAGTCGGAAGGGGCCGCGGCATGCGGCCGCCGGCGGGAAGGCCGGAAATATACCAGCCCGGGCGATGGCGCCGGGATTTCCCGGATCCGCGCACGAACCCTGCACGGCCAGGTGCCGGCACGCACCACCACGCATGGGGCGTCGCGCCCCGGAGGTCCCGCCATGCGGACGCTCATCCTCCTCGCGCTCGCCGCCGCCCTGACGGCGTGCGACGACTCGACCACGCTCGACGCGACCCTCGGCCCCGGCGTCCGGAGCGGCGCCGCCACCGGGACCACGGGCGGCGGGATCACGATCGTCGTCGGCCGCCAGCAGGAGCCTCTCGTGGGCAGCTGGACGCGGATCGCCAGCGACGGCGGCGTCCTCACCGAGCAGACGTGGACCTTCGGCGCCGACGGCTCCGGCACGCGGACCACGATCGTTCGCACCCCGCTCGGCATCCCGCTGACGGAGGAGCGACAGCCGTTCGTGTGGGACGCGGGCGGCGGGGTGCTCCTCCTGCGCTTCGACCGGTCGGGCCTCGGCTCCACCGTGCGGGCCTCGTACGCGGTGCTGGTGGGCGTGACGGGCACCGTGCTCCGGCTCGACGGCCGCGACTACCTCCGGACGGCGGGCTAGCGCGCGGGGCGTCCGCGTGGTACTAGGTGGATAGTTGACACGGGCGCCCTCACGGCCCATCTTCCAACTAACCACCTAGTAGGAGGCGGCATGGAGATGGAGATCTCGTTCGGGGAGCGCGAGCTCGACGTCATGGGCGTGCTCTGGGAGCTGGGCTCGGGGACCGTCACCGAGGTACGCGAGGCGCTGCCGACCGCCCTGGCCTACACCACCGTCCTCACGATCCTCCGCAACCTCGAGGGCAAGGGGCTGGTGCGGCACGAGGGCGAGGGGAAGGCCTACCGCTACTTCCCGGTCGTGGCCCGCGTGGCGGCGCGCCGCAGCGCGCTCTCGCGGCTGGTGGACAAGCTGTTCCACGGCTCGCCCGAGGCGCTGGTCGCGCAGCTGGTGCACGACCGCGCGCTCGACGCCGCGGAGCTGGAGCGCCTGTCCCGCGCCCTGCGCGACGACGACGCCGCCGCTGCCACGGACGCCGCGAAGAACGCGGCGAAGAACGCGGCGACGAACGCCGCGACGCGGGAGGACGCATGATCGCCCTGCTGATGCTGGCCGCCATCGTCGGCGGCGCGGCGGCCGCGCTGGCGGCCGGGGCGGCGGAGGGCGCGCTCCGGCTCTGGCGGCGCCCCGCCCGCGGCGCCTGGGTGGCCGCGCTGGCCG
>CBHYLO010000090.1:0-10705 GCA_966128675.1 uncultured bacterium
CCCCCCCCCCGGGGGGGGGGGCTGGCGAGGGGGGCGGCGCCGGGGTGGCCCCCCCGCCCCGCGCGGCTGCGACGGCGACTGCGCCTGCGAGTGCGGCTGCGGCTGCGCCGGCGCGCGCGCCCTACTTCCGCACCGGCATCCCGCTGGCCGTCCCGCCGCCCGGCTTCAGCGTGCGCTCGAAGAACGCCCACGTGCGGTTCCAGCTGTCGATCTGCTCCGGCGAGTCGTCGCGCAGGAGCGTCTGGCGGTTCACGCGGCGGCTGAACGTGTGGCCGACGCTGACCGGGCCCGGCGTCGGGTTCCAGTAGATCTTCGTCTCCGCGAGCTGCGGCTTGCGCGCGATCAGCGCGTCCACGAGCGGGCGCGCCTCCTCGAAGTTCACGTCCTCGTCGTTCGACGCGATGTGCACGAGGATCGGCTTCTTCAGGCTGTCCACGCCGTAATAGGGCGAGCGCTTCACGTACGCCGCGCGCTGCTCGAACGGGAGGCCGCTCAGCTCCTTCTGCGTCGAGAAGCTGCGCTGGTAGCCGGGGCCCTTGAACGAGAGGCGGAAGAGCAGGTTGGTCACCGGCACGATCGCGGCGCCGCTCTGGAACGGCGTCTCGCCGCGGAACAGGAGGTGCGCGGTGATGAAGCCGCCGTGGCTCCAGCCCATCACGCCCACGCGGTCGGGATCGACGTACGACTGCGCCTTGAGGAAGTCGTACGCGCCCAGCACGTCGTCGACCTCCTTGCCGCCGTAGTCGATCGCGTTGTAGTGCGCGGCGCCGTAGCCCGTGCTGCCGCGGTACTCGGGCGCGGCGACGACGTAGCCCTTCTGCGTCGCCTCGATGATGAAGGGCAGGTAGTTCTGGTCCCAGTTGCCGTGCACGCCGCCGTGCACCCACACCAGCGCCGCGTGCCCGCGCGCGCCGCGCGTCTGCAGCGGCGAGAACAGGTAGACCGGGATCTCCATCCCGTCGACGGGGCTCTTGTAGGTCGTCTTCCGGTACTGCATCACGCCCTTGCTGCGCGCGGCGAAGATGCTGTCGGTGCGCGCCTTGGTCTTCAGCTGCGCCTCGAAGTCGGCCTGCGGGTGGTCCTCGTGGCGGTTGCTGACGTACAGCATCGCGGCGCGGGCCGAGTCCATGGGGACGACCTGGCGCGGCCGCCGGCCGCCGGGCTCGTTCCCTTCCTGCGCGGCGGCCGGCGCGGCCCACAGGGCGACCGCGGCGACGGCGAGGACGGCGCGGCCGAGGGGGCGGCCGGCGGGACGGTGACGCTGCTCGAGCATGCTTCCTCCGTGAAGACGCGTGAAGACGGCGGCAACGGGCGCAGGACACCGGTGCCCAGGAGGCCCGCTGCCGTCTCTGCCCCCCAGAACGCGGCAGGCCCCGTCCGCGTTGACTGTGCAGCGCTCAGCGCGGCAGCGTCGCCCGCAGCAGCCGCAGCACGTTCCCGCCCATGACCTGCGCGATGTCCGGCGGCGTCATCCCCGCGTCCAGCAGCGCCTGCGTCACCTGCGCCAGCCCCGCGGCGTCGAACGGCGTCGTCGTCGCGCCGTCGAAGTCGGAGCCGAGGGCGACGTGGGCGATCCCCGCGACGCGCACCGCGTGCACGATCGCGCGCGCCGTCGACGCCGGCCCGATGGCGCACACCGCGCCGTCCCAGTAGCCGATGCCGACCACGCCGCCCGTCGCGGCGATGCGCCGCAGCTGGTCGTCGGTGAGGTTGCGCGGACCCGGGCAGGTGGCCTGCACGCCGCCGTGCGACACGACCACCGGCCGCGTCGCCATCGCCAGCACGTCGTCGATCGCCTTCGGCGACGCGTGCGCCACGTCCACCAGGATGCCGAGCGCCTCCATGCGCCGGATCACGTCGCGGCCGAGCGGCGTCAGGCCGCCGCGCGAGACGCCGTGCGCGGAGCCCGCGACCTCGTTGTCGAAGAAGTGCGTGAGGCCGAGCATGCGGAAGCCCGCGGCGTACAGCGTGTCGACGTTGCGCGCGTCGCCCTCCAGCGGGTGCAGCCCCTCGGACGCGAGCAGCGCGGCGACCTTATGCCCGTTCGGAGCGGCAGCGCGTGCCGCCAGGAAGGCGTCGAGGTCCGCGGCGCTGCGCACGAGCGTCAGCCGGCCGTGCGAGCGCGCGGCCGCGTCGCGCAGCCGCGACGCCTGGTACAGCGCCCGCGCGCGCAGCGAGCGCCACGTCGGCGCGGGCCAGCGCTGCAGCAGCGCGAGCAGCGTGATGTTGTCCGTCTCCGCGGTGTTGCGCTCGTAGTTGATGCCGCGCGGCGTCTTGGTGACGGTCGAGAAGACCTGCAGCGCGACGTTGCCGTCGGCCAGGCGCGGCACGTCGGTGTGGCCGCGCGTGCCGCGATCGAGCGGGTCGCGGTGCCAGAGCAGCAGGTCGGAGTGCAGGTCGGCGACGAACAGCGAGTCGTGCAGCCGGCGCGCGGCGTCGGACACGGGGCCGGCCTTCGACGCGTCGACGCGGTTCATGCCGCGCTCCACCTGGCCGGGGCCGATGGCGAGGGCCGCGACGGCGGCGAGGACGAGCAGCGCGAGGACGGCGAGCGAGGCGACGCGGACGCGGCGGGCGGTGGTGGATGGCATGGCGTGAAACGATCCGCCGGCGCACGGCCGGCGTCAACGGCTTAATCGACCGTTGTGCTCACGAAGCCCACGGCACTGGCTCGACGACCCCGATAGGACGAGGTGTCCGCAGTCGATTCGCGTATGCGCCGCTGTAGTCACACAAGCGCAGAATCACGAGCTCGATGTACCACTGCTGAAGCTTCCAGGTTTCGATGAGTGCATCTGCAGCGAGTTCGAACCGTTCCTCAAGCTTGGGATGCACGATCATGTTGCGGATCTCGACCGTGACGCCAGGACCATCGACATCCTTATGCCTCGACTTGGTGGCACACTTCGAAAGGCCCTTGCACGCTTCGGGAATCTGAAGCGGGATGCCAGTCGTACTGAGCAACAAGCGAAGCTTGTCAGGCGCGGGTAGCCTGTCGAAAGCGGCGGCGCTGATCATCCGTCGATCTTCGACAATTAGGGTCCATGCCAGGAGTTCGAGCGCCGCTTGGGCCAGAATCACTGATCCGTCGACACCGCCAGACATGGTGTTGCTGTGCACGTACCAGTAGATCGCGGAGCTAATAGGGCGCTGCCATCGGGGAGATCTCCATCGTGCCATGAAGCCCGGAAAGACTGATTCGAGTTGTTCCGCGTGGTCCGGGTCGAACCATGATTCGACAACAGTCCAGGGGGTGATCTTCGGAATGCCCCACTCCTCCCAGACTCGCCTGCCGGAAGCATCGTAGCCATTGAGTAGGACCGGCGGCGCCCAGAATCCTCGGGCGAACGCGCAGAAGCGTTCGAGGGCTTCGAAGAGCGAATCGACCTCGGATTCACTGATCGCTCCGCCGTCCGCGCGCTCCACAGTTCCGTGGTGAGTGGCCGCATAGCCCCCACGCTGGCGTAGTTTGTCCACGAGGCGGAATGTCTGCTCGTGTGCTTTGAGTCGAATGCTCCACGTCTCGGACTTGAGCAACGCTTCTTGGCGCACTTTCGCGCCAGATTCGGTTGGCTTCGGGCGATGATGAAACGCAGGGAAGTTCACCAAGTGGAAGTCAACCCGAGACATCGACGACGAGCCAGTGGAATACCTCAATGCGCCACCTGGAACACCGCGTAGTCGCGGAGGATGCGTGTTCCATCCGGTCAACACCAGATCGACTTCCTTTCCGTCCGCAGGCCAACACATGACCGATCGGACGGCGGGCGCGATTAGCCAGTTTGGGTCGATGCCTGCATCCGGAACTTCCGCGTGGATTTCGACATGTGGGGTTGGTGCCCACTGAAGCGAAACCCTAGCCGTTGCGTCGAGGGCCGTCTTCGCATCGGCGAGCGTCACCGTCACGGAGCCTTCGAACACTGGAATGGGCTCGTTGGCGTCAGCGGCGAGTGGCTGCATCGACTCGGATCACGTGCCTGGGGCGTCTCAAGGCGAGCTGGCGGGAATTCGTTGTGCTGCGCGCGCGGGAGAATCGTACTAGTCACGCCGCCCGTCAACGTTCGGTGCACGGCGCGCGGGCATGCTGCCCGACGGTCGCGGCGGCACGTATGATCCGCGCATGACGATTCGCCTCACCACTCGCCGCGACTTCCTCCGCGTCACCACGGGCGCCGTCGGCGCCGCCCTCGGCGGCGCGCTCGTCGCCGGCTGCGCGCGCGCCTCAGGCGCCACGGGCGCCGCGACCGCCGCGTCGCCCGCTGCGAGCGCCGCCATGCGCGCGGGCCGCCCGCTGGACCTGCTGATCCTCGGCGGCACGGGCTTCATCGGGCCGCACCTGGTGCACCACGCCGTCGCGCGCGGCCACCGCGTGACGATCTTCACGCGCGGCCGCCGCACCGCCGACCTGCCGGCGAGCGTCGAGCGGCTGGTGGGCGACCGCAACGGCCAGCTCGACGCGCTGCGCGGGCGGAAGTGGGACGCCGTCATCGACGACTCGGCCACCAACCCGGACTACGTGCGGCAGTCGACCGCGCTGCTCAAGGACAGCGTCGGCCGCTACCTGTTCACGTCGTCCACGGGCGTCTACTACCCGTACCTCGCGCGCGGCGTCGACGAGTCGGTGCCGGTGCGGACCGAGGCCGACGACCCGAAGGACGGCTCGGCGACGTTCGGCGTGGCCAAGGCGCGCTGCGAGCGCGTGACGCTCGACGCCTTCGGCGACCGCGGGATCGTCGTGCGGCCGACGTACATCGTGGGGCCGGGCGACACGACGGACCGCTTCCCGTACTGGCCCGTGCGGCTGGCGCGCGGCGGCGAGACGCTCGCGCCGGGGCGCCGCGACGACCGGGTGCAGATCGTCGACGTGCGCGACCTCGCCGCCTTCATGGTGCGGCTGGTGGAGGACGGGCGCTCGGGGATCTACAACGCGGCGGGGCCCGCGCAGCCGCTGACGTTCGGCGACTTCCTGGCGCGGGCCGCGGCCGCGCTGAATTCCACGTCGCGCTTCGTGTGGGTCGACGACTACGCGTTCCTGGAGCAGCAGGGGATCACGGAGGCGATCCCGTGGGTGATGCTGAAGGGGAACGACTACGGGCACACGCACGTGCGCAACGACCGCGCGACGGCCGCGGGGCTCGCGTTCCGCCCGCTGGCCGACACGGTGCGCGACACCCTCGCGTGGTGGCCGACCGTCCCCGAGGCGCGCCGCGCGAGCCCGCGCTTCGCGATCAAGCCGGAGCAGGAGGTCGCGGCGCTGGCCGCCTGGAAGGCGCGCGGCGGGCGCTGACGCGGCGCGCTGACGCGGCGTGTCGACGCGGGGCGCTGGGCCCCGGTCCAGCCCGGCCCCTGGGTCCCGAAGTTGCCTCCAGGAGCCCTCGGCGGTGAATTCGCGCCGCCTGAGAGCCTGAGGAGGTCGTTTCATGCAGCATCGTCTACCGAGCCCGTCCCGTCTGGCCGTCGTGTGCGCCGCCCTGCTGGCGGGCGCGTGCATCCGGACCCGGACCGATCCCGTCACCGGCCGCGTCGACGTCGACGTCGAGTCGCCCACGAAGAAGGGCGAGGACTGGAAGGCCGGCATCGCCGGCACGAGCGGCTACGGCTCGATCACGGGGCAGGGGCGCGCGGCCGTGCTCAACGGGCAGAGCACGATCACGATCAACCTCAATGGCCTGACGCCCAACGCGACGCACGCTTGGCGCGTGTTCGAGGGCAAGTGCGGCGGCGCCGGCCCGATGTTCGGGAGCGCCGGGTTCTACCCGGACTTCACGGTCAGCGGCACCGGGACCGCGCAGGCGTCGGCCAAGCTGTCGATGCCGCTCGACGAGGCGAAGTCGTACAACGTCCGCATCTACGCGACGCCGGGCGACATGAACACCGTCGCGGCGTGCGGGGACCTGAGCGACTCCGCGTGACGGCGCTGCGGACTGCGGGCTGCGGGCTGCGGATCCTGACGCTCGGCGTCATCGCGCCGGACCTGAACAGCAGTTGACAGGATCACGGGATGACCAGGAGGCTCCGCGCGGCGCGATGTCCCATGCGCTCTGCGGAGCCTCCTGGTCATCCTGTCATCCCGTCCTGCAGTTCGTCGTTTCGATCCGCAGGCCGCAGCCCGCAGCCTCCGTCACGGCACCCGGCCTCGCACCGGCGCCACGTTCGGATCCGCCACCGGCGGCAGCACCTCGCCGCCCACGGCCATCGTGTCGCGCACGACCGGGCGCCCCTCGCGCTCCAGCACCCCGCGGTAGACGGTCGCCTGGACGTCGGCCTGGGCGCGGACGGCGCGCAGCTCGACCAGCCGCTGCTCCAGCAGGCGGCGCGCGTCGTCCACCTCGCGCTGCTTCTCGACGATGCGCGCGTTGGCCTCGGTCAGCTCGCGCCGCGCCCGGTTCTCCGGGTTGCCGTACCAGACGACGGCGACCAGCAGGAGCAGCAGCAGCGCCCCGAGGGCGAGGAGCAGCGGCCGGCCGCGCGGGCTGCGCAGCACCGCGTCGAAGGGGGAGCGGTCGCGCGGACGCTCCGGGCTGGCGTGATAGGGCTCGTACGGTGGCGCGTGCATGGTCGGCTCCGTCGGCGGGTCTATGCTGGATCGCGGGGTCGCGTGCCTCGCAGGGGCGGTCAGGGATCGGGGCGCTGAGGTCCGGCTGGCGTCGCCAGGAGGCGAGCATCGTGCCCGGCGGGCGCCGGGCGGCCGGGGCGCCGGGCGCGGCGTCGCCGATGGAGGGGCGCCAGGTGCTGCGTTGCGGCAGACCCAGCCGCGTCGTCTTCCGACATCGCGCCGCGCCCGTGAACTCGTCGTCCCCGCCCCCCAGCTTCCCGTCGTCCGAGCCGCTGCCGCCCTCGTGGGCCGTGCCGCGCGCCGTCCCGCGTCCGGGCCTGCGCTGGCGGGGCTGGCGGGGTGCGATGGCGGGCCTCGCCGCCTCGGGCGCGATGGTCGGCGTCGCGGGCTGGATCGCCGTGCGCGACATGGCGCGCCTCGACGACGCCAACGCGTGGGTCCGGCACACGCGCGAGGTCCTCGCCGTCACCGCCGCCACCGCGACCGCCGTCGACCGCGTGGAGACCGCGCAGCGCGGCTACCTGCTGGTGGGCGACTCCGTGTACCTGCGCGCGGGCGTCAACGCCGACCGGGCGGCCATCGGCGCGCTCGGCGACCTGCGGCGCCGCACCGCCGACAACTCCGCCCAGCAGCGCCGCCTCGACACGCTGGAGCGCGTGGTGCCGCGCCGCCTCGCGGGCCTCGCGCACACCGTCGCGCTGGCGCGGGCCGGCGCGCGCGACCGCGCGCTCGCCATCGTGCGCACGCGCGCCGGGCTGGCCGACGCCGACACCATCCGCGCGGTCCTCGATCGCGTCGCCGCCGAGGAGCAGCGCCTCCTCCTGGCGCGCATGACGGCGCAGGAGGCGCGCGCCCACGCAGCGCGCCGCCACACGGTGCTGGCGCTCGCCCTCGCGCTCGCGACCGCCGCCTGGGCGGTCGTGCTGCTCGGCCGGCTGGTGCGGCGGCAGGTCGCGCGGCGCGAGTCGATGCGCGCGGCGCTCCAGACCAGCGCCGCGAGCGAGACGCGCTACCGCGCGCTGTTCACCGCGCTGCCGCGCCCCGCCTGGGTCTACGACGTCGAGACGCTGCGCTTCCTGGCCGTGAACCCCGCCGCCACCGCGCAGTACGGGTGGAGCGAGGAGGAGTTCCTGGCGCGGCGCATCACCGACGTGCGCCCGCCGGAGGACGCGGAGCGCGTGACCAGCTCCGCGCGCGGCGCGGGCAGCAGCGTCATCACCGCGGGGCAGTGGCGCCACCGCTGGCGCGACGGGCAGGTGCGCGACGTCCTCGTGACGACGCACGCGCTGGACTACGCGGGGCGCGCGGCGCGGCTGGCGGTCGTCGACGACATCACCGAGCGGCTGGCGTCGGAGCGCGCGCTGCGCGGCCGCGACGCGCGCTTCCGCGCGGCGATGGCCGGCATGCGCGACGCGTTCCTGCTGCTGCGCGCGGTGCGCATCGGCGGGGAGGTGCACGACTTCGAGGTGCTCGAGCTCAACGCCAGCGGCGCCCGCATGCTCGGCGCGCCGCGCGCGGCGGGCGGGGCGCGCACGCTGCTCGGCCTCTATCCCGACGCGGGCAGCGCGGGCTTCCTCGCGATCGGCCGCCGCGTGCTGGCCGACGGCCGTCCGTTCGAGGACGAGCAGCGCATCGGCGGCGGGCGCACGCCGGCCGAGTGGGTGCGGCTGCAGGCGTTCCCGCTGGAGGGCGAGGAGGACACGCTCGTCGTCATCGTGCGCGACATCACGGCCCGCAAGCGCGCGGAGGTGCGCCTGCGCGAGGAGGCGCACCGCGATCCGCTGACGGGGCTCCTCAACCGCCGCGGGCTGGAGGACGGCGTGCGCCGCCGCCTGCAGGAGGCCGCGGCGGGCGGCCAGCCGGACGTCGTGCTCTACCTCGACCTCGACGACTTCAAGGGGATCAACGACGCGTTCGGCCACGGCGAGGGCGACGAGGCGCTGCGCACGGTGGCGAGCGTGCTGCGCCGCACGATGCGCGCGGGCGACGCGATCGCGCGGCTCGGCGGCGACGAGTTCGCGGTGTACGCGCCCGCGGGACCGGACGCCGTCGCGTGGCGCGACGTGCACCTCCTGACGCAGCGCATCCACGAGGCGCTCGACGCCGAGAACGCGCGCGGCGAGGCCAACGGCCGCGGGTACGCGCTGCGCAGCACCGTCGGCGGGACGACGGTGCGCGCGGGCGACACGCTGGCGACGTCGCTGGCACGCGCGGACCACGCGCTCTACGCCGCCAAGCCGGGCGGCGGGACGCGTCGCGCGGGCTGAGCGCCGGCGCGCAGGACACGGGCCGGTGAACGCGGGGCTACGGATGCTCCGGATGAGACGGATCATTCGGATCGCTCCGTGGAGCGCACGGAGCGTCACCGCCACGTGGAGCGATCCGTCTCATCCGCTCGATCCGGAGCATCCGTAGTCCCCACGAGTGGTTCGTGCAGGCCGGATACGACACCGGTGGCCGAGGGCACGGAGGGGATTCCGCCGCCCGCCGCCCGCGGCATCAAGGATTCCGCTTCCGCGCCCGCACCACGCGCCACACCACCACCGCGACCACGCCGAGCGGGATCAGCACGCCCAGCGACGCGATGCCGAACGCGAGCACCGCGACGAAGTTGCGCCACGCCTGCCGCAGCGCCTGCAGCAGCGGGTTGCGCGACGGCGTGCCGGGGAGGATCGGCGCGCGCTCGTGCACCGTCACGTCGAGCGTGCTGAGCGCGACGCGCGTGCGCAGGAAGCGCAGGCGGCCCTCGGCGCGCTCGATCTCCTCGCGCACGCGCGCCAGCTCGCGCTCCACCGCCAGCACGTCGCTCAGGCGCGCCGCGCTGCGCTCCAGGAGCGTCAGCAGCCGCGCCTCCAGGCGCCGCGCGTTGGCGACGCGCGCCGCGACGTCCACGTACTCCTCGCCCACGTCCTCCGCGTTCACGTTCACCATCTCCACGCGGCCCAGCGGCGCGAGCCCGCCCACCAGCGCGTCGAACCGCGCCGACGGCACCTTGAGCTGCAGCGTCGCCGCGCGCACCTGCTCGCGGCCGGCGGCGAGCGAGGTGTTCGCGACGTAGCCGCCCATCCGCTGCGCGAGCGCGCGCACGGCCGCGATCGCGGGCTCCAGCGAGTCCACCTCGATCGACGCCTGCCCGGTCCGGATCAGCATCGCGGGCGCGGCCGACGCCGAGTCGGATGTCGCGGCCGGCGCGGCCGGCGCGGCCGGCGCGCCCTGCGTGCCCGAGGTGATGGGCATGCCCGCGGGCTGCGGCGCCGGCGAGGGCATCATCCCCCGACGCGCGGGCGCGGCGTTCGCGACGTCGCCCGTGACGCCCGCGACCTTGCCCGCCACCCCTCCCGCGTCGCCGACGAACGGCGGGGCCGCCGGCGGCGGTGGCGCCGGGGCGGCGGTGGGCGCGGCGTCGCGCACGGTCGACTGGAGCTGCGCGGACTCCTCGCGCGTGCCGCGCGCGTCGCGCGTGTCGCCGCAGGCCAGCGCCGCGCCGCAGAGCAGGAGGGCGAGGGCCGCGCGGCGCGGCCGGAAGCTTCGAGGGACGGGCGACATGCGGGCGGTGGGTCGGAGGAGGCCGAGCGGTGGCCGGCGGCCCCGCTGCTGGTGAGACGTCCGTCATGCGCGTTCTTGCACACCGCGCCGCAACCCGCACGGCCCGGGCCCCTTAGATTTCCGGCATGCCCACTCGCTACACCTGGCTCGACACCCCGCTCGGCCCGATCCTCCTCACCGCCGAGGGAGACGCGCTCACGCGCGTGGCCATGGGAGCCGCGCCGTCGGCCGTGCACGCGAGCTGGGAGCGCGTCTCCTCCGGCCCCGGCGTGCTGGCCGAGGCGTGCGCGCAGCTCGGCGACTACTTCGCGGGCGCGCGCACGACGTTCGACCTGCCGATGGCGCCCGCGGGCACGCCGTTCCAGCAGCGCGTGTGGGCGGCGCTGCGCGAGATCCCGTTCGGCGAGACGACGACGTACCTCGCGATCGCGCGCACGCTCGGCGATCCCAACGCGACACGCGCCGTCGGCGCGGCGAACGGCCGCAACCCGCTCGGCATCGTCGTGCCGTGCCACCGCATCGTCGGCGCCGACGGCTCGCTCACGGGCTACGCGGGTGGGCTCGACCGGAAGCGCTGGCTCCTCCGCCACGAGGACGCGGTGC
>CBHYLO010000091.1:0-10698 GCA_966128675.1 uncultured bacterium
CGAGCAGCGCCGCGAGCTGCGCGGCCAGCCGCGCGCCCTCCGCGCCCACGCGCCGCTGCCGCACCTGCGCCTTGGCGCGTCCCAGCACCTCGCGGAAGCGCTCGTCCGTGAACGGCTTGAGCAGGTAGTCCAGCGCGCGCGCCTCGAACGCGCGCAGCGCGTACTGGTCGAACGCCGTCGCGAAGACGACGACGGGCATGCGGTCGACGCCGACCTCGCGCACCACGCCGAAGCCGTCGAGCCCCGGCATCTGCACGTCGAGCAGCACAAGGTCGGGCGCGTGCGCGCGCAGCGCGTCCACCGCCTCGCGCCCGTTCGCGCACTCCGCCACCACCTCCACCTCGGGATCCTCGGCCAGCAGCGCGCGCAGGCCGGCGCGCGCCAGCGGCTCGTCGTCGACGACGATCGCGCGCACGAGCGCACCCGGCGGCGTGCTCACGCCGCGGCTCCCGCGTCCGCGGCATCGGCCGCCGACGCGCGGCGCAGCGGCAGCTCCACCGTCGCGCGCGTGCCGTCCGCGTCGCCGCCGACGTGCAGGCGCGCGCCGTCGCCGTACAGCCGCTCCAGCCGCGCGCGCGTGTTGGCGAGGCCGAGGCCGGGGCCCGCGGGCGCCTCGCGTCCGGCCAGCGCGCCGCCGTCGTCGAGCACCTCGACGCGCAGCACGTCGCCGTCCGCGCGCGCGCGCACCGTCACGCGCCCGCCGTCGGGGCGCGGCGCGACGCCGTGCTTGAGCGCGTTCTCCACCAGCGGCTGCAGCAGGAGGTTGGGCACCGCGGCGTCCAGCGCGGCCGGCTCGACGTCGACGTCCACGCGCAGCCGGTCGCCGAAGCGCACGCGCTCGATCGCGAGGAAGCGCTCCACGAACGCCAGCTCGTCGCGTAGCGGGACCTCGGGCGTGTCCGGCCCGTACAGCACGTGCCGCAGCAGCTCGCCCAGCCCCGCGAGCACGCGCACCGCCTCGCCGCGCGCGCCCGCGCGCACCAGCATCGCCACCGAGTTGAGCGCGTTGAACAGGAAGTGCGGGTTGAGCTGCGCCCGCAGCGCGTCGAGCTGCGCCTGCACGAGCTGCGTCTCGAGCTCCGCCTCGCGCTGCGCGGCGTGCTCGTCGCGCCTGTGGTAGCGCCGCGTCATGTCGAGCGCGACGACGGCGCCCGCGACGGCCGCGTACAGCAGCATCCCCACGCCGAGCCACTCGTCCAGCAGGATCGCGCGCACGCTGCCGGCGAGCGTGCGGTACTCGGGCGGGATGAACCCGCCCTCGAGCCGCCGGATGACGCCGTAGAAGAGCTGCGAGGCGACCGACACGACGACCGACGCCGCCAGATGCACCGGGATCGCGCGCGTCCAGCGCCCCGGCGCCGGCGGGACGCGGCGCACGAGCCACGCGATGAGCGGCGCGGCGACGATCCAGAACGACCAGAACGCCGCGGCGCGCACCAGGATCGGCCCCGGCGACGCCGCGGCGCCCGCAGCCGCCCACGCCTGCGCGGTGGTCACGAGCACCGGGACCGCCCACAGCGCCAGGAGCGCGAGCCCGATGGACGGACGCGAGGAGCGGAGCGGTGGGCGGACGGGCATCGCGCGCGGCGGGTGGGGGGACCCGCACAAGCTACCGCGCGCGCCACTCAGGCGGGCGTCGGGGACGGCGCGGCGTGCGGCACCGCGCGCGCAGCCACGGCATCGCCCCGCGCGGCGTCCGACGCGCGCCAGAGGGACGCGCCGACGAGCAGCAGCGCCACGTACGGCAGCGCGACGTCCTGGCCGGCCACCACCGGGAACACGAAGCGGAACGGGAAGAGCACCCAGCAGCCGCCGAGGAGCACGGCCGCCGCGCGCGGGAGCCGCGTCGCCGCCGCGCCGCGGAAGAGCGTCACGCCCAGCACGAGGCAGCCGAGGATCATGATCGGCACGCCGAGGTCGGTCAGGACGCCGAGGGGCCCGTGCTGCACCGCGGCGACCAGTGGAACCGGATCCACGTTGCCGGAGTGCGCGGCGTGCACGACCGCGGGCAGCACGGCGCCGTCCACGATGCCGTGCGTGCCGTCCAGCAGCCACTCGCCGACGAACACGCCCGCGGCGCCGAGCGCGGCCCAGCGCCGCCGCGCGTCGGGCTGGCGGGCCACGAGCCCGGGCAGCCCGAGCGACACGAGCAGCACCGCCGCCAGCAGCAGCAGGTGCGACGGCCCGGTCATCGGGTGCGAGTAGTAGCCGGCGACCTTCATCGGGTGGACGACGGGCACCGCGGCGCCGAGCAGGCCGCCGAGGACGAGCAGGACGCCGGAGACGAGATCGCGGGCGCGCGGAACAGGACGCGAATCGGGACGCGACATGGGATCGGAGAGGTGAGGGGACGCTTGCGCGGCGGGGACCGACGTGCCCACGGTAGCGCGGCCGGCACGCGACGCGCAGACGCTCCGCCCGTCCGTGCAGCCAGTCGTCGATCCGTGCAGCGAACGGCACGAACCGTCCTCCCGCCTCCACCGCCATGTCCGCCCCGGCCACGACGCCCGCGCCCACGCGCCCCGAAGACCTGCCGCTCCACGAGGACGTGCGGCGCCTCGCGGCCACCCTCGGCCGCGTCATCCGGCGGCTGGAGGGTGAGGAGGCGTACGAGACGGTCGAGACGATCCGCCGCGCCTCGCGCGCCCGCCGCCGCGGCGACCCGGACGCGCCCGCGCTGGAGGACCTGCTGGCGCGCGTGGAGGCGCTGCCGCTGCCCCTCGCCGCGCTGACGGCGCGCGCGTTCACGCTCTTCTTCCTGCTCATCAACACGGCCGAGCAGGTGCACCGCGTGCGGCGGCGCGACGCGTACCGCGGGCAGGACGTCGCGCCGCAGCCCGCGTCCGCGCGCTGGGCGATGCAGCAGCTGCGCGCGCAGGGCCGCACGGCCGACGAGGTGGCCGCCGCGATCGCGGGGCTCGACGTGCGCCCCGTGCTCACCGCGCATCCCACCGAGAGCACGCGCCGCACGCTGCTGTCGCTGCAGGCGCGCGTGGCCGACCTGCTGCTGCGCCGCGAGCACGCGTCGGCCGACGAGCGGCGCGCGCTGGACGACGCGCTGGAGGGCGAGGTCGAGCTGCTCTGGCTCACGGCCGAGGTGCGCCGCGACCGCCCGTCGGTGCTCGACGAGGTGAGCACGGTGCTCTGGTACCTGGAGACGCGGCTGCTGGACGCCGGCGCGCGCACGCACGACACGCTGGTGCGCGCGTTCGAGGAGGAGTTCGACACGACGGCCGAGGCGCTGCGGCTGTCGTCGCCGGTGCGCATCGGGACGTGGGTGGGCGGGGACCGCGACGGCAACCCGTTCGTCACGCCCGACGTCACGCTCGCCGCCGCGCGCCGCGCGAGCCACGTCATCCTCGGCCGCTACCGCGAGGCGCTGGACGGGCTGATCGAGCGCGCGTCGATCGCCGCGCATCTGGCGGCGCCCGATCCGGCGCTGGTGGCCTCGCTCGACGCCGACCGCGCGGTGCTCCCCGACGTCTGGGAGGCGAACCGCCGCCGCAACGCCGACGAGCCGGTGCGGCTCAAGCTCACCTTCATCGCCGCGCGCATCGACGCGACGCGGCGGCGCGTGGCGGCGCGCGACGCGGGGCGCCCGGACGTCGAGCCCGCGGCCTATCCCGACGCCGCGGCGTTCGAGGGGGACCTGCGGCTGGTGCGCGCGTCGCTGCTGGCCGCCGGCGCCACGGAGGCGTGCCGCACCGCGTTCGACCCGTTCCTGGCGCTGGTGCGCGCGCACGGCTTCCACGGCTTCCTGATGGACGTGCGCGACCACGCCGACGTGCACCGGGCGGCGATCGACGACGTGGCGGCCCGCCTGGGCCTGGGCCCGATGGACGGCCCCGCGCTGCGCCGCGAGCTGCTGGGCCGCCGCCCGCTGGTCGGCGCGCACACGCCGATGGAGGAGGCCAGCCGGCGCGCGTTCGACACCCTGCGCGCCGTGCGCACGGTGCAGGACGAGGCGGGCGAGGCGGCGGCGCGGACCTACGTCATCTCGATGACCACGGGCCCCGAGGACCTGCTGCGCGTGCTGCTGCTGGCGCGCGAGGCGGGGCTGGTGGACCTGGCCGCCGACCCGCCGCTGTCGCGGATCGACGTGGTGCCGCTGTTCGAGACGCTGGCCGACCTGGAGGCGGCGCCCGACGTGCTGCGCGCGCTGCTGGCCGACGAGGTCTACGCCCGCCAGCTGGCCGCCCGCGGCCGGCGGCAGGAGGTCATGCTCGGCTACTCCGACAGCGGGAAGGACGCCGGGATCCTGGCGTCGAGCTGGGCGCTGTACCGCGGACAGGAGGCGCTGGCGGCGGTCTGTCGCGAGGCGGGCGTCGAGCTGCGCCTCTTCCACGGGCGCGGCGGGAGCGTGGGGCGCGGCGGCGGGTCGCCGGTGGCGCGGGCGCTGGCGGCGCTGCCCCCCGACACGGTCGAGGGGCGGGTGAAGATCACCGAGCAAGGGGAGATCATCTCGCAGCAGTTCGGCCTCGCGCCCATCGCCGAGCGGACGCTGGAGGTGACCGTGGCGGGGACGCTCCTGCAGGGGTTCGACGACTGGCGGCAGGGGGTGGACCCGGCGACGCCGGCGCGCTTCGCCGCGGTGATGGAGTCGTTGTCCGCGCGGTCGCTGCGGGTGTACCGCGCGCTGGTGCACGAGGACGCGGCGCTCTTCGAGCTCTTCCTGCAGGCGACGCCGGTGGCCGAGCTGGCGGCGGCGCGGTTCGGGTCGCGGCCGGCGTACCGGCCGGGGGCGGGCGCCGGGATCACGGGGATCCGCGCGATCCCGTGGCAGTTCGGCTGGACGCAGATCCGGCTGATGCTCCCCGGCTGGCTGGGCGTGGGGACGGCGCTGGAGGAGGCGATGGCGACGCCCGAGGGGCTGGCGACGCTGCGCGAGATGACCCGCGCCTGGCCGTTCTTCGACGACCTGCTGGCGAAGATCGAGATGGTCTGCGCCAAGGCCGACCTCGAGGTGGCGCGGGCGTACGTGGCGCGACTGGGCGGCGACCTCGCCCTGCTGGAGCGGCTGGCGGCGGAGTTCGCGCGGACCGTGACGGCGCTGCTGCGCATCCGGGAGACCGACGAGCTGCTCTCGGACACGCCCGTGCTGCGGGCGGCGATCGCGCTGCGGAACCCGTACGTGGACCCGCTGTCGCTGCTGCAGATCGCGCTGCTGCGCCGGCGGCGGGCGGAGGGGACGCCCGACGACGACGCGGCGGTGGGCGAGGCGCTGTCGGCGACGCTGAGCGGGCTGGCGCAGGGGCTCCGGAACACGGGCTGAGGCGCCGGGCAGGACATTCGTCGCGCGCATTGCCAAACTCGCACGAACAAATGTGCACGCGGAATCACGGCGTGACACGGACGGCACGATCGCGCGACGAACCGTGCATGAAATGCACGAAATGTTTGACGCGACGACTCGGGCGCGACTAAGCTGCGGGACCGACGGCCCTGCCTCCGCCGCCCGCCCGCCGCGGCCCTCTGCCCCACCGTGCCATGCGAAAGATCAACACGCGCACCGTCCGCGTCGCGACGCGGACGACGACGCGCGAGGTCAACCGGCAGATCGTCCTCAACCTGATCCGCGAGCTGCAGCCGATCTCGCGCGCGGAGCTGGCGCGGCGGATGGACGTGAGCCGCAGCCTGCTGACGCCGCTGGTGCGCGAGCTGGTGACGCGCGGCTCGGTGGTGGAGGGGGGCACGGCGCGCGCGCAGCGCGGCCGGCGCCCGACGCTGCTGCGCGTGCGGACCAACCGGAACCTCGCCGTCGCGGTGGACGTGCGCCCCGGCCACACGTCGGTGGCGCTGGCGGACTTCGGCGGGCAGGTGATCGCGCGCGAGGCGTTCGAGACGCCGGCGTCGCCCGAGGGGCTGATCGACGCGCTGGCGGCCACCGTGCCCGCGCTGGTGGCCGCGCACGTGGGCGACGAGGAGGTCGACGGCGAGGACGGGCCGACGGTGCGCGGCGTGGGGCTGGTGGTGCCGGGCATGGTGGACCGCCGCACGGGGCGCGTGATCTACGCGCCGCGCCTGGGCTGGCGCGACGTCGACCTGCGCGACGGGCTGGCCGAGCGGCTGGGGCACAAGGTGCGCATCGAGAACGCGCCGATCGCCTGCGCGCTGGCGCGCCTGTGGCTGTCGCCGGACGGCCTGGGCGGGAGCCAGAGCTTCGCCTACGTCAGCATCTCGGAGGGCGTGGGCGTGGGCCTGGTGGTGCGCGGCGAGGTGCTGCGCGGCGAGACGCACACGGCCGGCGAGTTCGGGCACGTGTCGCTGGACCGCAGCGGGCCGCCGTGCATCTGCGGCAAGCGCGGATGCTGGGAGGCGCTGGCGGGGAACGCGGCGACGCTGGCGCGCCACGCGCAGCGCGCCGACGCCGGCGCCGCCGCGACGACGGTGGAGGAGCTGGTGCGCCGCGCGCACGACGGCGAGCGCGCCACGATCGAGGCGCTGGAGGAGACGGGCACGCACATCGGGCGCGGGCTGGCGGCGCTGGTGAGCGTGTTCAACCCGGGGCGCATCTTCGTCGGCGGCGAGATCACGGCCGCGTGGGACCTGCTGGACGCGCCGGTGCGCCGCGCGCTGGTGGAGGACACGCTCACCGACGCGGCGCGCGCGACGTCCGTGCTCCCCGATCGCAGCCCGGCGGAGTACCGCCTGCTGGGCGCCGTCGCGCTGCTGGCGGCGTCGACGTACGCGGCGCCGCAGGTCGGATAGCGCTGCCGCCGCGCGGGGCTCGGCGCCTCGCACGAGGAGCTGCGGACTGCGGGCTGCGGATCCTTGAACCCGCGTCCTCTCGCCGGGCACGGGTCGGCGAACGGGGGATGCGGATGCTCCGGATGAGACGGATGCTGCGGATCGTTCCGCGTCGCGGCGACGTCCCATGCGCCGGTGCGGAGCGATCCGTCGCATCCGCTCCATCCGGAGCATCCGTAGTCGAAAGCGTAGTTCGTGTCCGGGAGGTGCGACGTCGGCGGCCGAGGGCGCGGAGCGGATCCGCCGCCCGCATCCCGCAGCCCGCAGCCCGCCGCGCTCAGCGCGGCAGCGCCTGCAGCGCCCGCCGCATCCCGTCGGGCAGCGGCGCCGGCCGGCGCGTGACGCGATCCACGTACACGTGCACGAAGTGGCCGGCCGCCGCCGCGTCCGGCTCGTCGTCGCGGAAGAGCGCCAGCTCGTAGCGCACGCTCGACGTGCCGACGTGCGCCACGCGCAGCCCCGCCGTCACGCGGTCCGGGAACGACAGCGGGCGGAAGTAGCGGCACTGCGTCTCCACCACCAGGCCGATCGTGTCGCCGGCCCCCGGGTCGAGCACGCCCTGCGCGATCAGCCAGCGGTTCACCGCGGTGTCGAAGAAGCTGTAGTACACGACGTTGTTGACGTGCCCGTACACGTCGTTGTCCATCCACCGCGTGTCGAGCGTCGTCAGGTGCGCGTAGCGGTCGCGCGTCGCGGGCGCCTCGCGCGCGGTCATCCGCCCCTCACAGGGCCTGCCGGTAGATCGCCAGCGCGTCGTCGTACGTGACGTCGCGCGGGTTGTTCACCAGCAGCCGCTGCACCTGCATCGCGTCGCGCGCGAGCATCGGCAGGTCGTCCTCGCGCACGCCGACGTCGCGCAGCCGGCGCTCCAGCCCCAGCTCCGCCGTCAGCTCGGCCAGCCCGTCGAGCAGGCCGCGCCCCGTGGCGGGCCGCGCCGCCGCGCTCCCCGGCACCCGCAGCACCGACGCCAGGTCCGCGTAGCGCGCCTCGCAGGCGGGCAGGTTGAACTCCAGCACCGGCAGCAGCACCAGCGCGTTGCTCAGGCCGTGCGGCACGTGGAAGTGCCCGCCCAGCGGGTACGCGAGCGCGTGCACCGCCGCGACCGGCGCGTTGGCGAACGCCATCCCCGCGAGCATCGCGCCCTGCAGCATGGCGCGCCGCGCGTCCAGGTCCGCGCCGTCGGTCACCGCGGCGCGCAGGTGGCGCGAGAGCAGCGCCAGCGCGCGCAGCGCCAGCGTGTCCGAGAGGACGTTCCGGCGGTGCCGCGACGTGTACGCCTCGATCGCGTGCACCATCGCGTCCAC
Source organism: uncultured bacterium (assembly GCA_966128675.1). Lineage (GTDB taxonomy): Bacteria > Gemmatimonadota > Gemmatimonadetes > Gemmatimonadales > Gemmatimonadaceae > Roseisolibacter. The sequence goes on from CBHYLO010000091.1 coordinate 8,052, forward strand.
GCCCGTCATCGCCGTCACGCGCGGCGGCAGCGCGACGGTGAGCGTGGCGTCGAGCACCGCGACGTCCGCGTACAGCAGCGGCGAGACGACGCCCACCTTCTCGTGCGCGGGCGTGGTGACGATCGCGATCGGCGTGACCTCCGAGCCCGTGCCGGCCGTCGTCGGCACCTGCAGGAGCGGCAGCCGCGGCCCGCGCGCCTTCCCCACCCCGACCACGTCGGCGAGCGCCTCGCCCGAGCCGGCCAGCAGCGCCACGAGCTTCGCCGTGTCGAGCGAGCTGCCGCCGCCGAGTCCGACCACGCCGTCGACGCGCCGATGGAGCGCGAGCGCGACCGCCTCCTCGACCGACGCCTGCGGCGGGTCCGCGAGCACGCCGTCGAACAGCACGACCTCGACGCCCGCGGCGTCGAAGCCGGCCAGCGCGCCCGCGAGCACGCCCGCGTCCACCAGCCCGCGGTCGGTGACGACGAGCGCGCGCCGCACGCCGCGCTCGCGCGCCATCGCGCCCAGGCGCTCCGCCGCGCCGTCCTCGCAGACGATGCGCGGCGTGGTCTCGAAGGTGAAGCCGGGGAAGCCGCCGGTGGCGCTCATGCGGGCCAATCTAACCCGCGGCGCCGCCCCCGCCGCGCCGGCTCCAGCCGCCACGCCAGGCGCTACTCGCGGCGCTACTCGCGGCGCTACTCCAGGAAGGCCGCGACCACCGCGCGCCGCGCGCGCACGTGCGCTTTGAGCGCCGCGACGCTGCCGGTGAACGCCGCCGCGTCGGGCAGCCACGTCGCGCCGGGCTGCTCGCCCGCGGGGCCCACGGCGTGCGGCGCCACCAGCGCGTGGTAGCGGTCGAGGCGCTCGTCCATCGCCGCCTCGGTGAACACCGTGCCCGCGAACGTGCGGACGTGCGTGCGGTAGCGCGCCATGTACACCGGGTCGTCCGCCAGGAAGCGCAGCAGCGGCCACTCCGCCGTGACCTCGTTCATCGTCAGCGAGAGGCCGAAGCGCGCGGGCACGCCGGGCGCCGGCGGCGTGCCCGTCACGCCCGGGCTGCCGATCATCGCCAGGTTATGGTCCCACGGGATCCACACCAGCCCGCGCGTCGAGTGGTGGTAGAGGTAGTAGTTGTGCGCGATCGCGCCGTACGAGTCCCAGTTGGCCATCACCGTGCTCGCCGCCAGCCACTTGAGGAAGTGGTCGACGTCGAACGTCGCCTCGAGGCCCGCGCGCCACCGCGCCGCGTCGGTCGCGCGCAGCGGGCTGTTGAGCGCCGCGACGAACGCCTGCACGTCGGCCCAGCTGGCCGCCGACGCGTTGTTCTTCTTCTCGAACTCGCGCTGGACGAACGTCGCCAGCTGGGACTCGGGCTTGTAGATGTTGCCCGCGTCCTCGCCGAACTGGTCCTCGACCATCGTGTCGTCGATCACCTCGACCGCGGTGTAGACGCCGCAGTAGCGCCTCCCCGCGCCGAAGTCGATGAACACGCGGTAGAACGCCGTGCGCGCGGCGGGGACGCCGGCGGCGCGGAAGAGGTCCGACGCGACCTTCTCGCGGAGCAGCGACGCGTCCGCGTGGCCCGGCGCGAACGACAGCTCCTTGAAGCCGTGGAAGCGCTGGTCCGCGATCGCCGGGACGCGGTCCTCGAACTCGTCGAACTGCAGCTTGAACGGCAGCTTGTAGTTCCCGCTGCTCCACGCGTCGGCGAGGCTCGCGCTCCCCTTGAGCCGGAAGCCGACGTTGCGCCACTGGCGGCCGTTGAACCGCATCGTCACGTCGACGTACGACGGGTCGTCCGACTGCGACGCACCGCCCACGACGACCGGCGTCCCGGTGGCGCCGCCGCGGCCGAAGTCGTGCCCGCGGCGCGCGGTCATCTCGGCGCGGATCGCCGCCCACTGCGCGGCGCTCATCGTCAGCTCGAGGGTGTTCACCGCGGCCTGCGGGAAGACGACCGCATAGTCCGGCGCGACCTTCCCGTGCGTCGCGGTCGTCCAGTCGGGGTTGTACGCCACCGGCGATGCGCCGGGATCGGTGGGCGCGGCGTCGGCGCAGGCGACGAGGCCGGCGGCGAGCAGCGGCAGGAGGCGCGCGAGGCGTGGGGACCGCATGGCGGCGGGACGGGGGCGTGGCGGTGCGCGGCGCGCCGACCGGTCCCCGGCGGCGCGTCGCGATGGCGGTCCGCGACCGTAGTCCATCGCCGCGCGCGCGACCAGGGTCACGTGCACCATCGGGCAGGCGCGACGCACGAACGCCCGCCGACGGCTGCGTCGGCGGGCGTTCGTGCACTGCGTGGCGCTGGCGTCACTCGCCCGGCGGGCCGCGCCGGCGCATGCCGGCCGCGGGCCCGTCCGGGCCACCACCCGGCCGGCGCATCCCGCGCCCCATCGGGCGCCCCATCGCGCGCGGCGCGCCGGCGCCCGGGCCGCGCATCGTCCACGCCATCGCCTGCTGATCCGGCGTCAGCACCGCGAGCGCGTCGCGCAGGTCCACGCGCGCCTGCTCGCGGAGCGCCTGCATGCGCGCGACCATCTCCGCCGGCGGCCCGCCGGGGCCCATGCGTCCCGCCATGCCGGGTCGCATGCCCGGCCGCATGCCGGGGCGCATGCCCGGCCGCGCGGCCGAGTCGATCATGCATGCGCCGAATGCGGCGCTCCTCATC
>CBHYLO010000092.1:0-10665 GCA_966128675.1 uncultured bacterium
GGGCGACACCGCGACCGCGCGCGCCGGCGACGACGGCGCGTTCCGCCTGGAGCGCCTGCCCGAGGGGACGCCGCTGGTGACGGTGACCGCGGTCGGGCACGTACCCGAGGAGCGCACCGTGACGCTGCGCGCGGGCACGCCCGCGACGCTGGACGTCGTCATGCGCCGTGGCACCGCGCTCTCCGCCAGCGTCACGACCGCGAAGTTCACCGAGCAGTTCTTCTCGGAGATCGAGGCGCGGCGGAAGCAGGGCGCGGGGCTGATCCGTACGCACGAGCAGCTCGCGCACTACCCGCAGATGGCGTCGACGCTGGCGGACGTGCCGGGCGTGCGCGTGCAGCACGCCGGCGGCCGCTGGAACGTGCGCTACATGCGCCAGGACCCGCTCAACGGCTGCGAGCCGCAGATCTACCTCGACGGGACGCTGCTCAACCCCGAGCGCCCGGGCAGCCAGCAGGCCGGCGGATCGGGGGCGACGGAGTTCCTCGGCGCCTTCGCGCCGACCGACATCGCCGCGATCGAGGTCTACCAGAACGCCGCGCTGGCGCCGCAGCGCTACGTGAACGGCATCAACATGTGCGGCGTGCTGCTGGTGTGGACCAAGCAGCACGCACGCATGCCCGCGAGATGACGCGATGAGCATCGATCCCCTGACGTCCACGATCTCCCGCCGCGCGCTGCTCAAGCTCGGCCTCGCGGCCGGCCTGGCGCCGGCGGCCGCCTTCCGCCGCCTGCCGGCCGCCGCGCACGCGGCGTCGTTCTCGTTCGCGTACTTCAGCGACACGCACCTGGGGCTGGAGCGCCGCAACCTCGACGTCTGCCGCGCGCTGATGCTCGAGATGGCGGAGTCGATCGCGCCCGACCTCGCGATCAACGGCGGCGACGTCACCGACTACGGCTGGGCCGGCGAGTACGACTCGTACGCGCAGGTGCTCGCCGGCCTGCGCTTCCCGGTGCACCACGTCCCCGGCAACCACGACGTGCGCTGGGCGCCGCGCGGGCTGCAGATCTTCCGCGAGCGCGTGGGCGCGCCGTTCCGCAGCTTCGACCACAAGGGCGTGCACTTCGCGCTGCTCGACAGCACGGTGCCGCTGTCGCACTACGGCCACTTCGAGAGCGCGCAGCTGCGCTGGCTGGCGGCGGACCTGAAGCGCGTGGGGCGCACGACGCCGGTGCTGCTGTTCACGCACCACTGGGTCGGCCGCGCGCCCGTCGTCACGGACAACGACGAGGCGCTGCTGCGCGTGATCGAGCCGTACAACGTGAAGCTCGTCTTCACGGGCCACGGGCACTCGGACCTGCTGTGGGACTGGCACGGGATGCCCACGACGATGAACAAGGGCCTCTACCAGGGCTCGTACCAGCGCGTGGACGTCGACGCCGCCTCCGGCGAGGTGCGCCTGTCGCGCCGCACCGAGAAGGCGCCCGCGCAGGCGCTGCTCGTCTCCGCGTCGCTCAAGGCCGATCGCGAGAAGCGCCCCGTGTGGGCGCTCGGCGCGCCGTCGGCCGCCGCCGCCGCGCCCAAGCCGCCCGTCGTGCCGCCGCCGGTGGTGCCCGCGCTGGCGCAGCGCTGGGAGCGGCCGCTCACGGGCGGCGTGATGTCGCACCTGCGGCTCGACGGCGACACGCTGTACGTGAGCGCGATGGACGGCTCGGTGCACGCGCTGCGCGCCTCGGACGGCACGGTGCGCTGGCGCGCGACGACCGACGGCTACTGCCACTCGTCGCCGGTGCTCGCCGACGGGCGCGTGATCGTCGGCAGCGCGGACGGCCACGTGTACGCGTTCGACGCGCGCACGGGCGCGCCGCGGTGGAAGCGCCGCACGGGCGGTCCCGTCTACGCGTCGGCCGCCGTCGCGCGCGGCATCGTGGGCATCGCGTCGGGCGACGGCTCGGTGTACGGGCTCGATGTCGCCACGGGCGCGGTGCGCTGGACGTACGCGCTGCCGCCCAGCGTCTCCGCCTTCGCGCAGAGCCCCGCCGCCACCGACGGCACGCGCTTCTTCCTCGGCGCGTGGGACCGGTACGTCTACGCGCTCGACGCGGCGACGGGGGCGCTGGTCTGGCGGCGCCCGGGCACCGAGAAGTCGTTCGCGTACTCCGCCGCCATCGGCGGGCCCGCGGTCGCCGACGGCGTCGTCTACATCCCGTCCAACGGGAACGTGCTGCACGCGTTCGACGCGGTCACCGGCGAGACGCGGTGGACGTACGCGTCGCCCGGCGACAAGGTCGGCTACTCGTCGCCCGCGGTGGTGGACGGCCGCCTGTACGTCGGCTGCCTGGGCGACCGCGGCGAGGTGCGCTGCCTGGACGCGCGCGACGGCCGCGAGCTGTGGGCCGCCGCCACGGGCAGCACGATCTACGACTCCAGCCCCGCGGTCGCCGACGGCGTCGTGAGCATCGGCTCCGTCGACGGGCAGCTATGGGCCATCGACGCCGCGGACGGGCGCATCCTCGGGCGGCACGCGCTGCCCACCGGCCACTTCCTCGCGTCGCCCGCGGCCTCCAACGGGGTCGCGTACGCCGCGTCCCTCGCCGACCGCGTCGTCGCGGTCGCGCTTCCGCAACCGCGCTCGGTGCGCTGATGGAGGCACGGTCGCGCATGCTGCCCCACGAGGCCGCGGCGCTCGTCATGGGCGTCGCCCGCCGCAACGACGCCGCGATCCCCGGCCTGCCGCGCTGGGCGGACCTGGGCGCGGGCCACGGCACCTTCACCGAGGCGCTCGCGATGCTGCTGGGCCACGGCGCCCGCGTGCACGCGATCGACCGCGACGTCGCCGCGTACGCCGCGCTGCTGGCGCTCGCCGGGCGGAAGCCGAGCGGCGCGGTGATCGTGCCGCAGCTGGCGGACTTCGCCGACGCGCGCGCCTGGGACGCGCTGGGCCTCCGCGACCTGGACGGCGTGCTGCTCGCCAACGCGCTGCACTTCGTGCCGGCCAGCCAGCAGGCGGTGGTGCTGGCGCGCGTCGCGCAGGCGCTGCGGCCCGGCGGCGCGCTCGTGCTGGTCGAATACGAGGGGCGCGCGCCGAGTCCGTGGGTGCCGCACCCCGTGTCGCAGGCGCGCCTGCAGGCGATCGTGCCCGCGGGCTGGCCGCGGCCGCGCACCGTGGGCGCGCGCGGGTCGATGTTCGGCGGCGCGATCTACGCCGCGGAGGTCCGCCGCCCGGCCGACGTCGTGCCGGACGCGCCGCCGGAGGAGCCGCCGTCACCGGAGGAGTCGTCGTGAGCGACGCGGAGCGCGAGTACGTCCTCGGCACCAACGACGCGGAGCTGCAGCGCCTGGGCTTCCAGCACCAGGTGTGGGCCGCGCCGACGGCGGCGGCGTGGGAGCGCGCGCGCTTCCGTCCCGGCCAGCGCGTGCTCGACGTGGGCTGCGGGCCGGGCCACGCGACCTTCGACCTCGCCGACCTCGTGACGCCGAGCGGCGGCGTGATCGCGGTGGACGTGTCGCAGCGCTTCGTCGCGCACCTGGACGCGGAGCGCGCGCGGCGCGGCTACGCGCACGTCGAGCCGCGCGTGCAGGACCTCGCGCAGCTGGCGCTGGACGCGGCGAGCGTGGACGGCGCGTTCGCGCGCTGGGTGCTGTGCTGGGTGCGCGATCCGGAGGAGGTGGTGGCGCGCGTGGCGCGCGCGCTGCGCCCGGGCGGCGCCTTCGTCGTGCTGGACTACTGCCACTACGACGCGCTGATGATGGCCCCGCGCGGCGAGGCGACCGACCGCGTCATCCGCGCGGTGACCGAGTCGTTCCGGCGGAGCGGCGGGAACCCCGACGTCGGCCGCGACGTGCCGGCGATGATGCGGCGCGCGGGGCTCGAGATCGAGACGCTGCGGCCGCTCGTGCGGCTGGCGCGTCCCGGCACCGCGCTCTGGGAGTGGCCGTGGACCTTCTTCGAGAACTTCCTTCCCGGCCTCGTCGCGTCGGGCGGGCTCTCGGCCGACGACCACGCGGCGTTCCGGCGCGAGTGGGCCGAGCGCTCGCGCGATCCCGCGGCGTGGCTCCTGACGCCGCCGCTGGTCGAGGTGATCGGGCGCAAGCCGGCGTAGCGCGGGCGTGGAGCGGGCGTGGATCACACGCCACGGCACGCGCGGCTCGCCAAACCGGGCCCGAGCGCACAGCTTGGGGGAGCGCGTTCCGCCCCGTCCCGTCGTACCCGCCGCACCCCGCCGCCCGTCCCGCCGCCTGCTCCGCCGCGTGTCCCTCGCTCCCTCCGTGCTCCCGTCCGCCCTAGCTGCGCGGCCGCGTCGCGTGCGCCAGCTCGCGCGCCAGCGCGTCGTCGGGCAGCGTCGCCCAGCCCGCGGGGATTGGCGCGCGGCGCCGCACGTCGGGCGGGTCGCCGGGCGCGCCGATCGCCTCGAACAGCAGCCAGCCGTCGCGCCAGTCCTCGGGCAGCAGCAGGCCGGGCATCGGGTGCCGCAGCTCCGCGTGGACGCGCCGCTCGACGCCCGTGCGGCGCTGCAGCACGGGCGGGTCGGTCAGCGTCTCGATCGGCGTCGTGCGCCGGTCCGTCCCGCGGCGCCGCTCGCCGAGGACCTCCTGCGGGCGCACCGCGGTCACGCGCCAGCGGCGCCCGTCGGCGCCGGTGATCTCCCGGCCGCCGGTGGCGGTGCTGCGCGTCGCGGACGTCGAGGGCTGGGGCTCGGGCATGGACGCTGGTCGGGGCCCGCGCGCATGATCACGGACCGTGCCCGCGCCCCGCGCGCGTGCCCGTGCCTTCGCCCCGCACGCGCCGCATGATGTCGGACGTCCACGTCGAGCGCGTCCGTGTGCCGGGCGACGCGTCGCAGGAGCTGCCGCAGGTGGCGCACGTGTCGGTGGACCGGCTGCGCGGGCTGCTCGCGATCTCCGCGGCGCTGGCCCGCGCGTTCACGGCCCAGGAGGTCGCCGACGCCGTCGCGCGGCACGCGGTGCCCGTCGTCGGCGCCAGCTCCAGCATCGTCGCCCTGGTCTCCATGGACGGCCGCTGGCTCGAGCGCATCGGCCTCGGCGGCTTTCCGGCGGACGTGCGCGCCGACTGGGAGCGCAGCCCGCTGGAGCAGGTGCTGCCGGTGGCGGACGCGGTGCGCTCCGGCGCGCCGGTGCTCCTGACGTCGCGCGCGGAGATGGTCGAGCGCTATCCCGACACGGCGCCGCTCTGGTCGCGCGTGGGCGCGCACGCGCTGGCGACCTTCCCGCTGGCGTCCGACGCGCGGCCGTTCGGCGCGATCGCGTTCCGCTTCTCCGAGCCGCGCACCTTCCGCTCGGACGACGACCTCGAGTTCCTGCAGGCGGTGGCGCAGCAGTGCGCCGTCGCGCTGGAGCGCGCGCGGCTGTTCGACGCGGAGCGCCTCGCCCGCGCGGCGGCGGAGGAGGCGCGCCGCGAGGCCGACGAGGCGAACCGCGCCAAGAGCGAGTTCCTGGCGCGCATGAGCCACGAGCTGCGCACGCCGCTGAACGCGATCGGCGGCCACCTGCAGCTGGTGGAGATGGGCATCCACGGGCCCGTCACCGACGCGCAGCGCGACGCGTTCGACCGGGTCGCGCGCGCGCAGCGCCACCTGCTGGGCCTCATCAACGACGTGCTGAACCTGGCGCGCCTGGAGAGCGGCCGCGTCGAGTTCGCGCTGGAGCCGACGCAGGTGCTGGACGTGCTGGCCGACGTGCGCCCGATGGTGGAGCCGCAGCTGGCCGCGAAGGGGATCGCGTTCGAGGTGCGGCTGCCCGACGACGCGGGCGCGGGCATCCCCGTGTGGGCCGACCCGGAGAAGCTCGTGCAGGTGCTGCTCAACCTGCTCGACAACGCGGTGAAGTTCACCGCGCCGGGCGGGCGCGTGGCGCTGGAGTTCGGCGCGCGGCCGCGCCATCCGCACGAGGCGGTCGTGCGCGTGCACGACACCGGCGTCGGCATCCCGGCGGACCGCCTCGCCGCCGTGTTCGAGCCGTTCGTGCAGGTGAGCGCGGGGCTCACGCGCGCGCACCAGGGCACGGGGCTCGGCCTCGCGATCAGCCGCGACCTCGCGCGCGGCTGGGGTGGGGAGCGGCTCGCCGAGAGCGCGCTCGGCGCCGGCTCGACGTTCACGCTCGTGCTGCGGCGCACGCACGCGCCCGACGGCCAGGCGATCGACCGGCGGTCGGGCGCGCCGCGGCGCGGCAGCTCGGAGCGCCGCCGGCGCGGCGACCGGCGCGGCGAGACGCGGGGACGACGCGAGCCGCCGCCCCCGCGCCCCGGCTCAGAACTGTGGTGACGGCTGCGGGGCGCGCGACCCGGTGAGGCCCTCGTCGCGCGCGGCCTCGCGCGCGGTGTCCTGCGCCTCGTCCATCACGCGCGCGGCGACGTGCTGCACCTTGTCGGCCGCGTCGCCGGCCACGTCCTTCACGCGGTCCACCAGGCGGTCGCGCGCGTCGCCCATCAGGCGCACCTCGCGGTCGCTCGCGGGCAGCGCGAGGCCCGCCGCCAGCCCGAGCGCGAGCGTCGCGGCGCCGACCACGAGCGGCTGCTCGTCGAAGCGGTCCTCGACGCGGCGCACCTGCGACTGCACCTGCGTGCGCGTCTGCTGCGCCATCGCGTGCGCGGCGTGCTGCGTCCGCTCGGCCACGTCGTGCGCGGTCTCGCTCGCGCGCTCGCGCACGCGGTCCGCCGCGCCGGGGGCGTCGGCGGCGTAGCGCGGGGCGTGCGCGACGGCGTAGCCCGAGGCGCCATACGCGCCGGCCCCGTACGCGCCGGCCCCGTACGCGCCCGTGTCGTACGCGTCCAGGCGCGGCCGGTACGGGCGCAGCTCGCCGTACGCGCCACCGTACGACGCGTCGTACGCGCTGCGGGCACCGCCGCGGCGGCGGTTCATGAAGAGCCACCCGAGGCCGATGCCGACCATCGCCGCCGGGATGGGGTTCTCGCGGATCGTGTCCGCCAACGAGCTCCGGGTCTCCTGCACCCGGTCTGCGGCCTGTCGCGCCATGTGCTCCACTCTGCCGATGGTGGCGTCCCGGATGTCGTGCTTGACCTGCTGCCGGATGTGCTGCGGGTTGAGCCGCGCGCCGAGCTCCTCCAGCGTCTCGCCGAGGCGCTCGCGCGTCTCGCGGATGCCGGCACGGAGCTCGGTCGGGTCGGGCTCGCGGTCGTCGGGCTGGCGTGGCGCCGCGTCGGGCGCCGTCCACTCGCTGGGCCGCTCCATGGTCAGAGCGGCTCCCCGCCGCGCGGATCCGAGCTGCGCGGATCGCTGCTGCGCGGGTCGGTGCGGAACGACTCCTGGCCCAGCTCGGGCGTGCCGCCGGACACGGTGCCGTACGGCGGCTCGCTGGCGACGCGCTGGCGGTCGGTGACGTCGCGGTCGAGCGGCGGCGTGTAGGGCGGCTGCGTGCTGCCGTAGCCGCCGTAGACCGGCTGCGTGGCGCCGAGCGACGCATTGCCGTACGGGCTGCCGCCATACGCGCTGCCGCCGTACGCGCCGCCGTACGCGCCGCCGCCGTACGCGCCGGACGACGGCGTCGCGCCGTGGTCCTGCGGGTAGCTCGCGCTGGGGCGCGGCGGATAGTCGGGACCGTAGCGCTCGGCGTCGGCGTGGTCGAACGCGGACGAGCCGCGCTCGTACGTCGGGCGCTGCGCGCGCTGCGAGCTGCGCAGGAAGCGCGCGCCCACCACGCCGAGCGCGAACATCCCGCCCAGGAAGAGCGCGGGCTGGCGGCGCGCGACGTCCTCCGCGCGGTCCACCAGCGCGTGCACGTCGGTGCGCTGCAGGTAGTCGGAGAAGCGCTGCATCTCGCGCGCGGCGCGCTCCGCGTAGTCGCCGATCTGCGGCTGCTGCTGGCGCAGCTGCTGGCTGGACTGCAGCAGCGCCTGCGCGACGCCGCCCAGCGTGTCCGCCGCGCGCGCCTTGCCGCGGTCGAGGCCCGACTCCACGCGCTGCGTCACCTGCTCGCGCGCGTCGCCGGCGAGGTGCACCGCGCGGTCCTTCGCCTGCTCGACGGCGCCGTGCACGCCGTGCTGCGGTGACGACGCCTGCGGATACGGATGCTGCTGTTGCTGGTGCGACGGCGGCGACTGCGGCCACGGCTGCGGCGACGCGTGCGGCGCCGGTGGCTGCGCCTGCTGCGATTGCTGCGACGGCCAGGGCGCGGGATTCGGGTCGCGACGGTTCGCGTCCCACGCCTGTCCCTGCCCGGTGTTGCCGTAGCCGGGCGTGTCGCCCGGCGTCGAACCCTGCCAATCGGCCATTGATGCCTCCTCGAAAGTCCCGAGCGCGTGGTCGCGCGCGTCGTTCAGTCGCCGCGCGGGCGGGCGGTGAGCTCGCGGCGCACCTCGCGCATCTCCTGCCGCGCCCACGCCGCGTCCTCGCGCAGCGTCTCGGCCGTCTGCGGCGCGCCGATCGAGCGGCGCTTCACGTCGTTCACCGCCGCGACGCCCAGGAACCAGCCCGCGGCCAGCAGCACGACGCCGACGATCAGCGCCGCGAGCCAGTAGTTGCCGAGCAGCTGGCCGAGCGCGAGCACCGCGAACGCGCCGACCGCGAGCGTGCCGGCGAGCGCGAGGCCGACGGCGATGCCGATGCGCGCGCCGTCTCGCGCCAGCGTCGCGCCCGTTCGCCGGACCTCCGCCTTCGCCAGCAGCATCTCCTGCCGTACGAGCTCGCCCGTATCCTGGCTCAGCCGTCGCAGCAGCTCGCCGAGCGAGGGCTCGGGGGCGGCGTGGATGCCGCCGCCGTTCGCGGGGCGCATGATGCGCGGGTCGTAGGGCTCGGATGCCATCGCCGTCCATTCCTCCGTCGTCGTGGGGAGGACCGCCGGGGCAAGGCGCGGGCCCGGTCGGGCGTGCCGCGGCGGAGCGTCGGCGAGGTCGGCCGCAACGCCGCGCGACGGCGCGCGAGGGCGCGCGACGGCGCACGACGGCGGCGGACGTCGACGCGGTGTACCTTCGCCGCATGAGCACGCCCCGCCACGAGGTCCGCACGCTCACGCCGGGACGCGACGCGGTGGTCGAGCGCTGGCTGTCGCGCGTCGCGCGCCTGGAGCCCGCCGCGTGGGGTCGGCTGGACGCGATCGGCCAGCGCTTCCTGGCGGGCGACCCGATGTCGCGCTGGCAGCGCGCCGCGCGCCTCTCGGCGGCCGGCGCGGTGGTGCCCGCGCTGCGGCACGCGCTGGCGGTCGTGGGCTTCGGCGTGGAGCTGATCCACGACCTCACGGGCGGGCCGCGCGACGGGCCGCGGCGTCCGCGCGACGCGCCGCCGTCGGCGGACCCGCGCACGCGGCGCCTCGTCGCGCAGGTGCAGTCGCTGTGGGACCTCGGCCGCGCGCAGCCGGGCGGTGGCGGCGCGGCGCTGTCGTGCCTGATGCTCGCGCTGGCCGCGCTGCACGCGCGCCCGCTGCTGCCCGCGGACGCGTTCGCGCGGCTGTACGCGCTGGTGGAGCCGGTGATCCCCGTCGGCGACGTCGAGCGCTGAGCGGCGCGCGCCCCGTGCGCGTATTGCACGTTCCTCCCGTCGGCCGCACTGTGGACGGCCGGCAGCGCCCTTCGTCGCGCCGGTGTCGCATCCGCGCTCGTGCCCGCCCGATCGCTCGTCGGCGCCGGGACGATGGCCGCCGCACGCGCGATCGGTGACTGACCGACGAGTCCTCGTCGGCACCCACCGCGCAGGAGGCCGCCATGTCGCTCGCCACGCCGAAGTCCCGCCGCGCGCTGCTCGCTCCGCTCGTCTGTGCGCTGGCGGCGTGCACCGATGCCGGGGCGCCGGTCGCACCCGCCGCTGTCGATCGCGCGTCGTACGGCCGTGCCGGCGCCGCGACGCCGGTGCTCGCGCAGGCGGAGCTGCTGGCCTCCGGCCTGGAGGGCGCGCAGGGGAGCGCGATCGGCCCGGGCGGGGCGCTCTACGTCACCGAGGGCGCGGCCGGCCGCATCTCGCGCGTCGACCTGCGCACCGGCGAGGTGACGACGTACGCGAGCGGGCTGCCGCCGTCGATCGTCGGCATCGGCGGCGTCGTGGACGTCGCGTTCATCGGCGCGACGGCGTACGCGCTGGTGACGCTCGTCGGCGAGGACGTCGGCGGCGGCGACCGGGTGGGCATCTACCGCGTCGACGGGCCGACGACCTTCACGCTCGTCGCCGACATCGGCGCCTACTCCATCGCCAACCCGCCGAGCACCGCCTTCTTCATCCCGACGGGCGTGCAGTACTCGATGGAGCCGTTCCGCGGCGGGCTGCTCGTCACCGACGGCCACCACAACCGGGTGCTGTACGTCACGCGCGACGGCGCGATCACGGAGATGATCCGGTTCGGCAACATCGTGCCGACGGGGCTGGCCGTGTCGGGCAACACGATCCTCGTCGCGCAGGCCGGGCCGGTGCCGCACCTGCCGCAGAACGGCCGGGTCGTCGCGTTCGACGCGGGCGACGCGACCGCCACGCTCGTCGCCTCGGGCGCGCGACTGCTCACGGACGTCGAGTACGGCCGCGGGCGCACGCTGTACGCGCTCTCGCAGGGCGTCTGGAACGGCGTCGCCGAGGGCTCGCCGGCGCTGCCGAACACCGGGTCGCTCCTGCGGGTCGACGCCGACGGCACGTTCACCGTGATCGCGTCGGGCCTCGACCGCCCGACGTCGCTGGAGATCGTCGGCAACACGGCGTACGTCGTCTCGCTCGCCGGCACGGTCGTCGTGATCGACGACGTGGCGGCGCCGCCGTTCGGCGCATCGCGCT
>CBHYLO010000093.1:0-10622 GCA_966128675.1 uncultured bacterium
GGAGCACCGACTGGTCGCGCTGGCCGACGGCGTCGCGATCTTCACGACCGACGTCGCGGCGACGCCGGCGGGCGAGGCGCTGGCGGCGGTCGAGGACGGGATGTGGGCGTGGGACGTCGCGACGGGCCGCGTGGCGCTGAGCGCCGAGTGGTGCGCGCTGGCGGGCCACGCGCCGGGCGCGCTGGGGGACGACGTGGCGGCCTGGCGCGCGCCGATCCACCCCGAGGACCTGCCGGACGCGCTGGCGCTGCTCGACGAGCACCTGGCGGGGCGGACGCCGCACTACGAGAGCGAGCACCGGATGCGGCGCTCGGACGGCCGCTGGACGTGGGTGCTGGACCGCGGCCGGGTGGTCGCGCGCGACGCCGCGGGGCGGCCGCTCCGCGTGGTGGGCACGTGCACCGACGTGAGCGCGCGCAAGCTGCGCGAGGCGATCCTCGTCGAGCGCATGCGGCAGCTGGAGCTGGGCGTGCGCGCGGGCGGGCTGGGCACGTGGAAGTGGGACATCGCCAGCGACGTCGTGTCGTACTCGGCGAGCTACTCGCCGATGTTCGGGCGGCGGCCGTCGGAGCGCGTGCCGCGCATGGCGGCGTTCCTGGACGCGGTCCATCCGGACGACCGGGCGCGCGTGCGCGCGGCGATCGACGACGCGCTGGCCGGCCGCGCGGAGTACGACGTCGCGTGCCGCGTGCTGCAGCCCGACGGCGGCGTGCGGTGGATGGCGGACCGCGGCGACGTCATCCGCGACGCGGCGGGCACGCCGGTGGCGATGATCGGCGTGGCGCGCGACGTGACTGAGGAGCGCACGCGGGCCGACCTGGTGCGGGCGAGCGAGGCGCGGCTGCGGCTGGCGCTGGAGGCGGCGCGCATGGGGACGTGGGAGTGGGACGCCGACGCCCGCGTCGCGAGCTACAGCGACACCGTCGGTCCGCTGCTCGGCGAGCCGCCGGGGTGGGCGCCGTCGCCGGACGCGCTGCTGGACCTGGTGCCGCCGGACGAGCAGGAGCGCGTGCGCACCGCGATGTTCGCGCTGCCGGCGGGCGGCGGGCCGTCGGTGACGGAGTTCCGCGTCGCGCTGCGCGAGGGCGGCACGCGGCACCTGGAGGCGCACGCGGTGGCGCGGCACGACGGCGGGCACGCGCGCGTGGTGGGCGCGCTGAGCGACGTCACCGACCGCGTGCGGCTGGAGGAGCAGCTGCGCCAGGCGCAGAAGATGGAGGCCGTGGGGCAGCTCGCCGGCGGCGTCGCGCACGACTTCAACAACCTGCTCACCGTCATCGGCGGGAACCTCAGCTTCGTGCGCGCCGACCTGCCGCCGGACCACGCCGCACAGGCCGACCTGGCGGAGATCGCGCGCGCGTCGGACCGCGCGCGCACGCTGGTGCGGCAGCTGCTCGCGTTCAGCCGCAAGCAGGTGCTGTCGCCGCGCGCGCTGGACCTCAACGAGGTGGTGCGCGGCGCGGAGAAGCTGCTGCGGCGCGTGATCGGCGAGGAGATCGTGCTGGAGACCGCGCTCGGCCGCGACGTGGGGATCGTGCTGGCGGACGCGGGGCAGCTCGACCAGGTGCTGCTGAACCTCGCCGTGAACGCGCGCGACGCGATGCTGACCGCGCAGCACGGCCACGCGGGGAGCGGCGGCACGCTGACGCTCGAGACGGGGACGCTGACGCTGGACGCGCGTACGGCGCCGGCGTGGGCGCCCTTGGCGCCCGGCCGCTACGTGCGGCTGGTCGTGCGCGACACGGGCCACGGCATGGACCAGGCGACGCGCGCGCACGCGTTCGAGCCGTTCTTCACGACGAAGCCGGTGGGCGCGGGCACGGGGCTCGGGCTGGCGACGGTGTACGGCATCGTCGCGCAGAGCGGCGGCGCGGTGCGGCTGGACAGCGCGCCGGGGCAGGGGACGACGATCACGATCCTGCTCCCCGAGGTCGAGGCGATGCCGCGCGACGGCGACACCGGCAGCTGGCCGGTCGCGACGCCGGGGCAGCAGGGGATCGTGCTGCTGGTGGAGGACGAGGCGGCGGTGCGCGCGACGGCGCGGCGCATCATGGAGCGGCACGGCTACGCGGTGCTGGAGGCGCGCCACGGCGCGGACGCGCTGCTGCTGTGGGAGACGCACCGGCGCGAGGTGACCGCGGTGGTGACGGACCTGCGCATGCCCGAGATGGGCGGGCGCGAGCTGGCGAGCGTGCTGCGCGAGGACCGCCCGGACCTGCCGCTCGTGCTGGTGACGGGGTACGCGGACCAGCCGCTCGTCGCGCACCTGGGGCCGGGCACCGCGTACGTCGAGAAGCCGTTCACCGGCGACGCGCTGCTCGCGGCGCTGCGGCAGGTCGTGGCGGGCGACGCCTGAGCATGCGCCTCTCCGATCGGCCGCCGACAGTGCCGTTCGACGCCACGGGCGGTGGGCCCGACGTGGTGCGCGATGCCGCGCGGCTGGCAGCGCTGCGCGCCAGCGGGCTGCGCGACGACGGGGCGGGACCGGAGCTGGAACGTATCGCGCGGCTCGCGGCGCACGCGCTGCGCGCGCCGGCGGCGTTCCTGTCGCTGGTGGACGAGTCGTGCGACCACTATCTGGCGTCGCACGGGCTGCCGGAGCCGCTCGCGACCACGCGGCAGCTCACGGGCGTCACGCTCTGCCACCACACGATCGCCGTCGCCACGCCCGCGGCGCCGCTCGTGGTGGGCGACACCGTGGCCGACCCGCGCTACCGCGACGTGCCCACGGTGCGCACGCTCGGCGTGGCGGCGTACATCGGCGTGCCGCTGCTGTGGGACGGGCAGGCGATCGGCGCGCTGTGCGCGATCGACGTCGTGCCGCGCGACTGGACGGCCGCGGAGGTCGCGCTGCTGCAGGACGCGGCCGGCACGGCGCAGCACGCGCTGGAGCTGCGTGGGCTGGCGCACCAGGCGGCGGAGGCGCAGCGGCGCGTGGAGTCGGTGCTGTCGAGCATCAGCGACGCGTTCTTCACGCTCGACCGGCAGTGGCGCTTCACCTTCGTGAACGACCGCGCGGAGCAGGTGCTGCTGCGCCGCCGCGACGCGCTGCTGCGGCGCACCATCTGGGACGAGTTCCCCGCGGCGGTGGGCGCGACGTTCGAGCGCGAGTACCGCCGCGCGATGGCGACGGGCGAGCCGGTGGCGTTCGACGCGTACTACCCGCCGCCGCTGGACGCGTGGTACGAGGTGCGCGCGTATCCCGGCCCCGAGGGGCTGGCGGTCTACTTCCAGGACGTCACGGCGCGGCGGAGGTCCGCGGCCGCGCTGGCGGAGAGCGAGGCGCGCTTCCGCACGGTGCAGGACGCGTCCACCGACGGGTCGTTCCTGGCGCACGCGGTGCGCGACGACCGCGGGCGCATCGTCGACCTGCGCTTCGTGTACGCGAACGCCGCGGCGCGCGAGATCCTGGGGCTCGGCGACGTGCCGGTGGTGGACCGCACGCTCTCGGCGCTGTTCCCGTCGAGCGTCGCCGAGGGGCGGCTCGCGGTGTACGCGCGCGTGATCGAGACGGGCGAGCCGTGGCTGGGGCAGGTCCACTACGCGCGCCGCGGCGTGCAGCGCGGGCTGCGCGCGACGGCGGTGAAGGTCGGCGACGGCGTGCACATCGCGTTCGCGGACCTGTCGGAGCGCATCCGGGCGGCGGAGGAGCGCGAGCGCCTGCTGCTCGCGCTGCAGGAGGAGCGCGCGGTGCGCGACGCGGTCAACGCGCAGATGCCCGCGGGCCTGATCGTGGTCGAGGCGCCGAGCGGGCGCCTGCTCTACTGGAACCACGAGACCGAGCGGCTGTTCGGCCACTCGATGATCCCCGTCGGCGACGTGTCCGAGTACGGCCCCTACGGCGGCGTGCACGCGGACGGCCGGCCGTACGCGCCGCGCGAGTACCCGATCGCGCGCGCGGTGCGCGGCGAGGTGCTGGACCAGTTCCCGCTGACGTACCGCCGGCCCGACGGGACGATGGTGCGCCTGAGCGTGAACGCGACGCCGGTGCGCGACGCGGCGGGCACGATCACGCACGCGGTCTGCACGATCATGGACGTCACGGCGCGCGAGCGCGCGGCCGAGCGCACGCGGCAGCTGCAGGGCGTCTCGGCGGCGCTGGCGGCGGCGGTGACGCCGGCCGACGTCACCGAGCTGTTCGTGTCGCACGCGGTGGAGACGATCGGCGCGTTCGGGGGCTCGCTGGCGCTGCTGGAGGGGGACGGCACGCACGCGGCGTTCGCGCACGCGCTGGGCTACGCCGCGGCCGACGTCGCGCGCTGGCAGCGGTTCCCGATCGCGCTGGCGACGCCGTTCGGCGACGCGATCCGCGGCGGCGCGCTGATCGCGCTGACGACGCGCGAGGAGTGGCTGGCGCGCTACCCGCACCTCGTGCCGGCGGACCGGCCGCACGCCTGCGAGTCGCTGCTCGCGCTGCCGCTGCTGGTGGGCGACCGCGCGATCGGCGTCGTGGGGCTCGGCTTCCACGGCGCGCGCGGCGTGTCGGCCGACGAGCGCACGTACCTGCAGACGCTGGCCGGCATCGCGGCGCAGGCGCTGGACCGCGCGCGCGCCTACGAGGGCGAGCACGTCGCGCGCGCCGAGGCGGAGGAGGCGCGGCAGCGCGCGGAAGCCGCGCGCCGCGAGGCCGAGCTGGCGAACTCGGTGAAGGCGCAGTTCCTGGCGACGATGTCGCACGAGCTGCGCACGCCGCTGAACGCGATCGGCGGCTACACGCAGCTGCTGGAGATGGGCGTGCACGGCCCGGTCACGAGCGCGCAGTCGGAGGCGCTGGCGCGCGTGCAGCGCAGCCAGCAGCACCTGCTGGGGCTCATCAACTCGGTGCTGAACTACGCCAAGCTGGAGGCGGGGAAGATCACCTACGAGCTGACCCGCGTGCCGGCGCCGGAGATCGTGCGCGCGGTCGAGGCGCTGGTGGCGCCGCAGGCGCGCGCGAAGGGCGTCCGGCTGTCGGTCGAGGAGCCGGCGACGCCGCTGCCGGCGGCGGCGCTGATGGTGCGCGCGGACCTGGAGAAGGCGCGGCAGGTGGTGCTCAACCTGCTCTCGAACGCGGTGAAGTTCACGGCCAGCGGCGGGCACGTGACGGTGGCGTTCGCGCGCGAGGACGGGATGGCGACGATCGCGGTGCGCGACACGGGGCGCGGCATCCCGGCCGATCAGCTGCCGCGCGTGTTCGACCCGTTCGTGCAGGTGGGGCGCCGGCTGACGTCCGAGGACGAGGGCACGGGGCTGGGGCTGGCGATCAGCCGCGACCTGGCGCGCGGCATGGGCGGCGACCTGACGGCGGAGAGCGAGGAGGGCGTGGGGTCGACGTTCCGCTTCACGCTGCCGGTGGCGACGGGCGCGTAGCGCGCGCCGTCGCCCGCGCGAGCCGCCGGATGCTCGCGATGCCGAGCGCCGGCCCGACCGCCAGCACCGGGAACGCCCACTGCCACCCGAGCGCGTCGGCGAGGCGCGGCACGAGCTGGATGGAGACGCTCGTGAGCAGGAAGCCGAGCGACGTCTGCAGCGTCAGCGCAGTGCCCACGGCGTCGGGCGGGACGCTCTCGGTCACCAGCACGGAGAACTGCGCGCTGTCGGCGATGACGAAGAAGCCCCACGCCAGCGCGACGGGCACGACGAGCCAGAGCGAGCGCCCGAACGCGAGCCCGATGCCGAGCGCGCACGCGCCGCTCATCGCCATCGCCAGCGTGACGAGCCACGCGCGCCCGTGGCGGTCGGCGGCGACGCCGCCCCACACGCAGCCGATGCCGCCGACGGCGAGCGCCGCGAACGCGACGGCCGACGCGACGGACGCGCCGTGCGCGCCGGCGCCCGGCTCGCGCGCCGCGATGCTGGCGGCGAGGAAGACGGGGAGCCACGTCCACGCGGCGTACAGCTCCCACATGTGGCCGAGGTAGCCGCCGGTGGAGAGGCGCCACCGCGGCTCGCGCACGATGCGCCCCACCAGCCCCCACTCGAACGGGCGCGGCGGGAACGGGTACGGGCCGTCGCGATAGCCGAACCACACCAGCGCCGCGGCCAGCAGCGCGCCCAGCGAGGCGACGAGGGCCACGGGCGCGATGCCGGCGCCGGGGATCGCGTGCACGAGGTACGGCGTCGCCTTGCCCACCGTCAGCGCGCCGACGATGGTGCCGACCGCGAGCCCGCGCCGCGCGCGGAACCAGGTCGCGATCATCTTCATCGCGGGCGGGTAGACGCCGGCCAGGCAGACGCCCGTCAGCAGCCGCCAGACGAGCGCCGCGCCGTAGCCGTCGGCCGTCAGCACGAGCGCGTTCACCGCCGCGCCGGCGACCGCCGACAGCGCGAACAGCCGCCGCGCCGGCACGACGTCGGCGACGTTCAGCAGCGCCGACAGCGCGGTGCCGAGCACGAAGCCGAGGTTGACGACGGTGGTCAGCCACCCCGCCTGGTCGGCCGTGAGCCCCCACAGCGCGCGGTACTGCGGCGACACCGCGCTCGCCGCGAACCAGAGCGACATGCCGAGCAGCTCGGCCACCGCGAGCAGCGCCAGCGTGCGCCAGCGCCGCGGGTGCGTGTCGTCGGCGGGCGGGGCGGGCGGCGCGGGCGCGGCGGGCGGCGCGGCGGCGGGGAAGGGCGGCGTGGACGCGGACACGGCAGGGAAGCTGGCGTGTGGGCGTCGCCGGCACCATCGTCCGCCAGGTCCGCCACGGAGGAACCTGCAATGTCCTTCACCCTGCGCTCACCGGCCTTCGAGCACCACGGCGACGTGCCGAGCCGCCACACCTGCGACGGCGAGGACATGTCGCCGCCGCTCGCCTGGGACGAGGTGCCGCGCGACACGCGCAGCCTCGTGCTCGTCGTCGACGACCCCGATGCGCCGGACCCGCGCGCCCCGCAGCGCGTGTGGGTGCACTGGATCGTGTACGGGATCGCGCCCGACGCGCGCCGGCTGGACGAGGGCGCGAGCCCCGGCGGCCTCCCCGACGGCGCGCGCGAGGCGCGCAACGACTTCGGGCGCACCGCGTGGGGCGGTCCGTGTCCGCCGATCGGCCGGCACCGCTACTTCTTCCGCCTGCACGCGCTCGACGTGGCGCTCGACGACCTCGGGCCGGCGGCGGGCCGCCGCGAGGTGGAGGCCGCGATGCAGGGCCACGTGCTGGCGACGGCGGAGCTGATGGCGACTTACGAGCGGCCGGCGGGCGCGCGCTGACGGTCGGTGCACCGGTCCGGCATCGGCGAACGAAGGATGCGGATGCTCCGGATGCAGACGGATCACTCGGATCGCTCCGTGTGGCGGCAACGTCTCATGCGCTTCGGGGAGCGATCCGAAAGATCCGTTCCTGATCCGGCAGATCCGCATCCCCTCGTTCGCCGACCTCCGAAAGTCACGGTACTGGCCGGTCGCACGCGGCGCTCGGGAACGGCATTCAGGATGACCAGGAGGCCCCGCTCAGCGCGATCTCCCATGCGCTCCGCGGGGCCTCCTGGTCATCCCGTCCCATCGCGTCACTGCACGACGAGGTGCCCCACCATCCCGAGCAGCGCGTGCGGGTCGCACTGGAAGTAGTAGCGGCCCGGCGCCGAGACGACCTTCACGTCGTACGTCTGCCCCGGCAGCTGCAGCATGTCGCTCGGCGCCGCGGGCAGGCCCTGCGCGGCGGCGTTCGAGTCGGCCACGAAGTGCACGTTGTGCACGCCCGAGACGAGCGTGTAGCGCACCACGTCGCCCTTGCTCGCCGTCACCTCGGCGGGGCGGAAGACGTTGTTCCCCTGCTCGTCGGTCAGCATCTCGACGGTGACGACCTTGCCGCCGGCGTCGGGCGTCTGCGGGCCGCCGGCCGGGGCGGCCGACGCCTGCTCGCTGGGCGGCGCGCTCTCGGCGCTCGCGGAGGACTCCTTCGCGCCACCGCAGGCAGCGAGGACGAGGACGGCGGCGAGCGCGGTGCCGAGGCGAGCGTTGAGGCGCATTGCGGAAGGGATTGGACGTCGGGGAAGGGCCGCGCGGTCGTGCGCGGCCACGCAGCGGGAACGATCGCGACGCGTGGGGGAATCCACCGTCGGGGGAAGCCTGAGCGCGTGGTGGGATTCTCCCACACGCGCGCCCGGCGTCAGAAGTCGCGGCGCCGGAACGCGCGCAGGCCGAACGTCACGGGCACCGCGATCCACGCGCCGAGCATCGCGGCGGCCACCAGCGCGCCGCCGCCGCCGAAGAAGCGCGCGAACACCGCGCCCGTGTAGCCCAGCAGCGCCGCGCCGTCGAGCCGCAGCAGGAGCAGCACGCGCGCGAGGTCCACCGGATTCGCGAGCATCAGGCCGAGCAGCGGCCGCTCCAGCGGGTAGTCGGCGAGCAGCGCGACCAGCAGCAGCACGGCGCCGTCGTAGAGCAGCGCGAGCGCGAGCCAGAGGCCGATCGCCGCGCCGAGCCCGCGCACGCGGTCGTCCGTGCGCAGCGCGACGAGGAACGCGAGCGCGACGAACGCCAGCGTCAGCGCCGCGCCGGACGCCAGCAGCGTCGCGAGCGTCGCCGCCTGCCCCTCGGGCACGCCGTGCACCACGAAGGGCAGGCCCGCGCCCGCGACGAAGGCCAGCGCCAGCGGCAGCGCGAGGCCGACGTAGAGCCCCGTGAACAGCTGCCCGCGGCCCACCGGCTGCGCGAGCAGCACCTCGGTGAAGTCGCGCGCGTCGTACAGGTAGGTCGTGCCGCACACGAGGCTGGCCAGCGGCACCACCAGCAGGCTGACGCTGACGAGGCTGAGCATCGCGCGCGCGTCGCCGCCGCCGAAGCGCACGAGCGCGTCGGTGACGACCGCGAAGAAGAGCGCGTACGCCAGCAGCCAGCGGCTGCGGAGCACGTTGCTGACCTGGTAGCGCGCGACGCGCGCGGCGTGGGCGGTCATGCGGCCAGCACCTCGAGGTTCGGGCGGAGCAGGTGGGCGATCGCGCGCTCGAGCGTCGGCTGGCGGGTGGCGCGCAGCAGCTCCTCGACCGGGCCGGCGAAGCGCACGCGCCCGTCGGCCAGGAACGCCACGTCGTTGGCCAGCTCCTGCAGCTCGCTCATCACGTGCGACGTCAGCACGAGCGTGCGCCCCGCGTCGCGCGCGGCGAGGATCCGGTCCTTCAGCACGCTGCTGGCGACCGGGTCGAGCCCCGCGGTCGGCTCGTCGAGGATCAGCAGCTCGGGGCAGAAGAGGAACGCGAGCACCGCGTTGACCTTCTGCCGCGTGCCGCCCGAGAGGGCGCGCATCGGCTTGTCGAGGTGCGGCGCGAGCGCGAAGGCCTCGATCAGGCTCTCGTCGCGCGCGACGTCGGCGCCGGCGGTGCGCCGCAGCTCGACGAGCATCGCGATCAGCTCCGCCGCGCTCAGGTTCTCGGGGTAGCGCGCGATCTGCGCCATGTAGCCGATGCGCGCGCGGTACGCGTCGCCGCGCGCGCCGGGGCCCACGACGGGCGCGCCGCCGAGCAGCACCTGGCCGCCGTCGGGGCGCGTGAGGCCGAGGACCGACTTGATGAGCGTCGTCTTCCCGGCGCCGTTGGGGCCGAGGATCGCCGTCACGCGGCCGGGCCGCACGGCCAGGTCCACGCCCTGGAGGACGTCGAGCCGGCCGAAGCGCTTGGTGAGGTTCCGGATCTCGAGCATGGGGCCTCGGGTCAGCGCGCGACCGCGCCGGTGAGGCCCGCGCCGTGCGGCCGCATGGCGGGGCGCGCGTCGGCGATCGTCTCGGGCGTGAGCGCGGGGATCACCCGCTCGGCCGCGTCCATCAGGTCCACGAAGAAGCTCCGCAGCAGCACGAGCGACGGCTCGTGGTTGGCGACCAGCAACGAGAAGAGGCGCACGGGCCGGTGCGGCACGTCGCCGCGCCCGTCGCGATCGAGGTCGTAGCCGCGGTAGCCGTCGTAGTAGTTGGCGGCGAACGTGGCGCCGGCGTCGCGGGCGTTGGTCGCGACGTCGAAGGTGTTGGCGAGGAAGTCGTTGCCGGCGAAGCGCGCGTCCTGCGTGTTCGCCTGCAGCTGCACCGCCCAGCCGTTGCGCGCGAAGCGGTTGCCCTCGACCACCAGGCGCGTGGCGCCGTCGGCCATCAGCGCCACCGTGTTGTCCGTGAACGCGTTGTCCGTCAGCACCGGGTCGCCGATCTCCTTCAGCAGCAGCCCGTACGCCGACGCGCCGCGCGCGGCCTCGAAGCGGTTGCCGCGCATCTCCACCTGCCGGGTGTACATCACCGCCACGCCGGCGCCGTTCGCGCGGAAGGTGTTGCCCAGGTAGCGCGACGAGTCCGAGTACATGAAGTGGAGCCCGTAGCGCAGGTTGTCCGCGCTGACGTTGCGCTCCACGCGGCCGTGGCGCACGAACTCGAAGTAGATCCCGTCGCGGTGGCCGCGGACGTCGTTGTCGGCCACCAGCACGTCGCGCGAGCTCCACAGGTGGATGCCGTTGCCGCTGGCCGCCTCGCTGACGGCGTGCGCCAGGAGCCGGTTGCCCGTCACGCGGCAGCCCTCCACCTCCGCCAGGTAGACGCCGTAGAAGGCGTCGTCGAAGCGGTTGTCGGCGATGACGCAGCCGGTCGCGCGCACGACGCGCAGCGCCGCGCGGTCCTCGGTGTAGCTGCGCCCGACGTTGGCGAAGCGCAGGCCGCGCACGGTCACGCGGTCGGCGGTCACGC
>CBHYLO010000094.1:0-10510 GCA_966128675.1 uncultured bacterium
CCGGTCCGCCCGGTCGCGCGCGGCGCGCAGCTGCTCGCCCTGCGCGCGCACGGCGGCCGGCGCCTCGTCCACCGCGGTCGAGAAGCCCGCCGCGACGGCCGACAGCGCGTCGTAGTCGGCGCGCGCGCGGCGCACGGCGCGCAGCCCGCACAGGAACTCGACGCGCGTCGCCTGGCGCACGCGCTCCACGCGCCGCAGCAGCACCGCGCCGATCGCGCCCGTCGCGTCCACGTGCGTGCCGCCACATGCGCTCCGGTCCACGCCCGCGATCTCCACGATGCGGATCGTCCCCGTGCGCCCGCTCGGCTTCCGCAGCCCGGCGGCGCGCGCCGCGTCCTCGAACGTCACGTGCACCGGGCGGCTCTCGGCGACGATCGCGTTGGCGCGCGCCTCGGCCGCCAGCAGCGCCTCGCGCGGCACCCGCTCCGCGCCAAGGTCCAGCGTCGACGACTCGGCGCCGAAGTGCACGCTCAGCGTCTCGTGGCCGAACAGGTCCGCGAAGACGGCCGAGAGGAGGTGCTGGCCGGTGTGCTGCTGCCGGTGGTCGAGGCGGCGGGCGGCGTCCACGGCGCCCGCGATCTCGTCGCCCGGCGCGGCCGGCAGCGGCGCGGCCAGCACGTGCGCCACGCGGTCGTCCTCGTCGACGACGTCCACCACCGGCACGCCCGCGAGGGTGCCGAGGTCGTGCGGCTGGCCGCCGGAGGTCGGGTAAAGGGCCGTGCGGTCCAGATAGACGCGCCGCCCGCCGTCGGCCAGCTCGGCGACGCGGGCGGTGAAGTCGAGCAGCGAGGCGTCCGTGTAATAGAGGCGGGTGGTCATCCGACGAAGCTACGCTGCGGGCTGCTGGCTGCGGATCCTGCTCCGTGCCCTCGGCGGCCGGAGTCGCACCCGGCGTGCACGAACTACTCGTAGGGACTACGGATGCTCCGGATCGGAACGGATGAGACGGATCGCTCCGCGTGGGTGCACGGAGCGTCGCCGCCGCGAGGAGCGATCCGCACGATCCGTCTCATCCGGAGCATCCGTAGCTCCCAGTTCGCCGACCCGTGCCCGGTGCGCCGGACCCGAACGGCATCTGCAAGGAAGAGATCTGATCACGGCCGATACGTGCGGCTGGCTCCGGCGGAGCGCGAGAATCCTCGCACCACGCGGAGCCATCCGCACCTGTCAGATCTGCTTCAGATCTCTTCCTTGCTGCCGTCGTCGTTCGTCGTTCGGATCCGCCGTCCGCAGTCCGCAGCGTTCGGCCTCATGCCGCCCGCTTCGGGGAGCGAACCGCGGTGACGGAGGCGACGCGCTCGCGGAGCCGCTGCATCACCTGCCCCACGCCCGCCACCACGCGCGGGTCGCCCTCGCGCAGCAGCGCGGCGAGGATGTGCTTGCAGGTCGCCTCGCGCCACAGGTGGTCGCCGCAGTCGCAGCGCGGGTGCGCGGCGCTCCACAGGTCCACCCAGTGCTCGTGGGCGCCGCCCTTCACGCGGTAGCGGCCCTGCCCCACCCGCTCGGCCGCCAGCTCCAGGGCGCGCTCCAGGCGGTCGAGGTCCAGGCCGCCCGCGGCGGCGAGGTCGAACACCAGCGCCGGGGCGGCGCGGGTCTCCCCCGACAGCGGGGGCAGGACGGGCACGGTCATCCA
Source organism: uncultured bacterium (assembly GCA_966128675.1). Classification (GTDB taxonomy): domain Bacteria; phylum Gemmatimonadota; class Gemmatimonadetes; order Gemmatimonadales; family Gemmatimonadaceae; genus Roseisolibacter. The sequence goes on from CBHYLO010000094.1 coordinate 1,634, forward strand.
GGCATTCATCGTCGGCTCCCTTCTCTCAAGTCCAATCCGGTCAAGCGTTTTCGTGTCGTTGATACCCCCGCGCGCCGGACAGGTTCGGGTTCCGGCGGCCGGGGGCACGGGGGGTGCAAGGCCCGCCGGGCACGCCGCCGACGTGCGCGGCGCCCCGCCTGCCCCTGGCCCGAGAGGAGCCCGATCCATGCGCACCATCCGTCGCCTCGCCGCCGCTGGCGCCGCCCTCGTGGTCGGCGCCGTCTCCGCATCCGCCCAGGAGTCCTCGACGGGCGTGCAGCCCTACCGCTTCACCGTCGAGGGCTACCTCGCGCAGTACTGGCTGGACAACGGCGTCGACGACCGCGAGGCGGTCGGCGGCTTCGGCGCCCGGATCATGTTCCACCGCAGCACCGCGGCCGCCGCGGCCCGCACCTTCTTCAGCCGCGCCACCGCCGGCGTCTACGGGACGTTCACGAGCCAGGACAACGTCTCGACGCAGAACGTCGGCGTGCAGGTCGATGCGGCGCTCTTCCCGTCGGCCATCGCCGCCGGGCGGCTGGACCCGTTCCTCTCCCTCGGCGCCGGCGCGTTCCGCACCAAGGTCGAGGGCGTCGACGGCGAGACCAACTTCGTGCTGACGCCGGCCGCCGGCACCCGGATCCCGATCACGGGCGGCGTCGGCTTCCGCGGCGACATCCGCGCCCCGATCGTCTTCGGCTCGGACACCCGCCTGCAGTGGCTGGCCGAGGGCGGCATCTACATCAGCTTCTGAGCGGGACGTCGTGGCGGGCGGAAGGGCGGGCTCCCTCGTGGTGGCCCGCCCTTCGCACGTCCCGCCCCCGTCCCCCGGCCGCGCGGCCGCGCCGCGCGCCGGCCCCTTTACGCTGCGGCGCGCCGGGGGGTCGCGCCCCGCCTCCGGAGGCCCGCGATGAGCCCGCAGTCGTCCACGCCGGACCCCATGCCGGCGGACCCCGCGCCCGCCCAGGCGCGCGCGCCGCGCCCGCCCGCCGAGTCCGAGCCGCATCCGGCGGACCCGGCGCACGACCTCTCCGACTCGCCCGCCCATGCCCGCTCGCCCGACGCCTACACCGAGGAGCCCGGCAGCCACCGGCGCGGCCCGGACGGCCCCGCCCTCGACGTCGGCGGCTAACGCCCGGCCCCGCGCGGCCGGGCCGCGCACGCCCGCCGCGCTGGCCACGCTCGTCGCGCTGGCCGCCGCCCTCGCCGGCTGCGCCGACCGCGAGAAGGCGCGGGCCGACTCGGCCGCCATCGCGGCGACGCTGGCCCCGCCGCCCGGCGACCGCCCCGCTTCCGACTGTCCCAAGGACGGCCGGTGGCGGACGTGCAGCATCGCCAAGCGGCTCACGGACGCGGGGCTCGTCCCGCACCAGCTGCCGGACACGACGCGCGTGCCCTTCCTGACCCCCGCCGGGGCCAGCTGGACGGTGTCGAAGGTGGACCTCCGCGTCTTCCTCTACGACAGCGTGGCGCAGGCCGACCGCGAGGCGCTGGCGCTCGACCCCATCCGGGTGGCGCCGCGCGGGGGCAGCCACGCCTGGCCGGCGCCGGCGACGCTGGTGCACTCGGGGAACCTGATCGCGGTGCTCCTGTCGGAGAACGCGCGCCAGGTGGAGCGCGTCCAGCTGGCGCTCGAGGCGGGCCCGCCGCAGCCCGACGGCCCCGCCGTGGCGCAGCCGCTGCCGCCGTCCGCCTCGCACTGAGCCGAACCGGGCGGCGCTCCGCGGTTCGTGCGTTTTCTGCACTGATATGACCGGAACCGACGTGAACGGCCCGCAGATCGTGCGGAATGCGACCTCAGGATTGCATTTTCCGCACGGTCGCTGGTACGTTACGCGCACGGCACCCGGGCCGTCCCCCCGGCCCCGCCGCTCCCGCCGCCCACCCGCTCCCGGAGTCCGTTCCCGATGGCTTCGACCCCCGTCACGCCGCGCAAGGTCGCGCTGCGCGAGCTCGCCTCCGCCCGGCCCACCGTCCGCGCCGCCATGAACGGCGACCACCAGGCGCCCGCGCACACCTCGCAGTACTTCGGCGTGAACACCTTCGGCGCGCGCCAGATGCGCGACAAGCTGCCGAAGAAGGTGTTCCAGAAGCTCCAGGCCACGATCCGGCTGGGCAAGAAGCTCGACGCCGACATCGCGCCCGCGGTGGCCGAGGCCATCAAGGGGTGGGCGATGTCGCGCGGGGTGACGCACTTCACGCACTGGTTCCAGCCGCAGACCGGGCTGACGGCCGAGAAGCACGACGCCTTCCTCTCGTTCGACGACGAGGGGCAGCCGATCGAGAGCTTCAGCGCCGCGCAGCTGATCCAGAGCGAGCCGGACGCGTCGAGCTTCCCGTCGGGCGGCCTCCGCGCGACGTGGGAGGCGCGCGGCTACACGGCGTGGAACCCGGCCAGCCCGGTGTTCATCGTCGAGGGCCCGGGGACGCGCACGCTCTGCATCCCGTCGGTGTTCATCGGCTACAACGGCGAGGCGCTGGACGAGATGACGCCGCTGCTCCGCAGCTCGGACGTCCTCTCCGAGAAGGCGATCGCGCTGCTGGAGCTGATGGGCGACACGGGGATCCAGCGCGTGATCACGACGCTGGGCGCGGAGCAGGAGTACTTCCTCGTCGACCGCGTGCAGTTCGCGCTGCGCCCCGACCTCGTGATGGCGGGCCGCACGCTGATCGGCGCGCCGCCGCCGCGCGGGCAGCAGCTCGAGGACCACTACTTCGGCGGCATCCCGGAGCGCATCCAGGCCTGCATCGCCGAGGTCGAGCACGAGCTGTACAAGCTCGGCGTGCCGATCGTGACGCGGCACAACGAGGTCGCGCCGTCGCAGTTCGAGATGGCGCCGCGCTTCACCGAGACGGACCTGGCGACGGACCACAACCAGCTGGTGATGGCGGTGCTGCGGAAGGTCGCGCTGCGCCACGGGCTGCAGGCCGTGCTGCACGAGAAGCCGTTCGCCGGCATCAACGGCTCGGGCAAGCACTGCAACTGGTCGCTCTCGATCGCCGCCGACAACGCGGAGATCGACGGCTTCAACCTGCTGAAGCCGGGCCGCACGCCGCACCAGAACGTCCGCTTCCTGGTCTTCCTGGCGGCGGTGCTGCAGGCCGTGCACAAGCACCAGGGGCTGCTGCGCGCCGGCATCGCGACCGCGGGCAACGAGCACCGCCTGGGCGCCAACGAGGCGCCGCCGGCGATCATCTCGGTGTTCATGGGCCGGACGCTGACGCAGATGATCGAGGACATCGCGGGCTCGAAGGCCGGCCACCAGCACGCCGCGCAGGAGCTGATCCAGCTCGGCGTCGCGAAGCTGCCGGAGATCGAGAAGGACAACACGGACCGCAACCGCACGTCGCCGTTCGCGTTCACGGGCAACAAGTTCGAGTTCCGCGCGGTCGGCTCGTCGCAGAGCATCGCCTTCCCGGTGATGCTGGTGAACGCCGCGGTGGCCGAGGCGATCGAGGACCTGACGGGGAAGCTGCGCGCGGAGCTGCAGAAGACGAAGGACGTGGACGACGCGGTGCTGAACGTGGTGCGCGAGTCGTTCAAGGCGTCGAGCACGATCCGCTTCGAGGGCAACGGCTACTCGGACGAGTGGGTGACGGAGGCCGAGGGGCGCGGGCTGAAGAACCTGCGCCGCACGCCCGAGGCGCTGAAGGAGCTGGAGGCGCCCGCGGTGCAGGCGCTCTTCCGCAGCCTCGGCATCCTCAGCGACGCGGAGCTGGAGAGCCGCTACCACGTGCGCGTCGAGCGCTACGTGAAGGACATGCTGATCGAGCTGCACACGCTGGCGCAGATGGTCGACACGATCGTGCTGCCGGCGGGCTACGGGTACGCCAACGCGCTCGCGCAGGGCGCGGCGAACGCGAAGGCGGCGGGGATCGCGCAGGTGCCGCAGCTCGCGGCGGCCGAGCGCGTGGGGACGGTGCTGGGCGAGCTCGACGCGGCGCGCACGACGCTGCTGGCCGTCATCGCGCGCGCGGAGCACTCGCACGAGGATCCGAGCGCGTGCGCCCGCCTGCTGACGAGCGAGGGCGCCGACGCGATGGCGGCGGTGCGCGCGGCGAGCGATGCGCTGGAGCTGCTGGTGCCGGACGACCAGTGGCCGCTGCCGAAGTACCGCGAGATGCTGTTCGCGGTCTGAGGTACGCCTCCGGCACGCGTCGGTCGCGCCGGCCCCGAACGGCGGTGGCAGGGAAGCAATCTGAAGAGATCGGATGACGGCGATGGCTCCGTGTGGCGGCGAGGGATCTCGCACCCATGCGGAGCCATCCGCCGTTATCGGCCGTTTTCAGATCGCTTCCTTGCTGCCGTTGCAGTTGGGGCGCGGCGCGCCGTGCCAACGTCAGCGCGGGCTCCCGAATACCGGAGCCCGCCTTCGACGTTTTCTGAACACGGTTTCATGCCAACTGTTCGACGCGTGCACGATGCGACGGCGCCCGATTTGCGAAGGCCCCGCGCCCCGAGCCACGCGCGGCGTGCAACGTCATCCGCGACGACGCAGGCGGCCCGGGTCGAGACGTCTCCTGCCGGCTGGCCGTCGCGTGCGGCGTCGCGCGCGGTGCCTTGCGCACGGACTCGTGCGTGGCCGTCGGCGCCACCCGTACGTGAGGAACCTGGTATGCCACTGCCCGTTCGTTGGGCTCGGTCGCTGGCGATGCTCGCCGTCGCCGGCGCGGCCGCCTGCGGCGACCGCAGCGCGGGAATCACCGATCCGCTCTCGCCGTCCGACGCGCCGTCCGCGGCGGTCGTGCCCGGCATCGCGATCGGCGCCGACTCCAATCCCGTGTCCGTCGCGCGCGGCGCGTCCGCCACGGTCAACGTGCGCGTCGCGCGCATCTCCGGCTTCACCGGCGCGGTGACGCTGGCCGTCGACACCACGGGCAGCGCGCGCGGCGTGCGCGCCACCATCGCCAACCCGACCATCGCCGCCGGCGACACGGCCGCGCGCGCGGTGACCATCACCGTCGACACGACCGCGACCGTCAGCACCACGCCCGCCAGCGTGCGCATCACCGCCTCCGGCACCGGCGTGACGACGCAGACGCTGCTCATGGGCGTCATCGTCACGGCCGCGCCGTCGGGCGGCGGCGCGTTCACGCTCGGCTTCGCGGGCACGACCACCGGCTCCACGGTCGTCGTCGGCCAGTCGGGCACCGTGCGCGTCGTCGTGCGCCGCACGGGCGGCTTCACCGGGCCCGTGACGTTCACGGCCGACAGCGCCGGCCGTCCCGCCAACGTGACCATCACGCAGGGCGCGACCGCGGGCGACACGGTGACGCTGAACATCGCCGCCGCCACCGGCGCGGCCCCGGGCAACTACACCGTCACGCTGCGCGGCACGGGCACGGGCGTGACCGCCCAGACGCTCGCGCTGCCGCTGACCGTCTCGCCGGTCGGCACGTTCACCGTCGCCGGCCCGACGACCGCCACCAGCGCGACCGCGGGTACCACCGTCAGCATCCCGATCCGCGTCGCGCGCACCGGCGGCTTCGGCTCGCGCGTGGCGTTCACCGCCACCGGCGCGCCGGCCGGCGCCACCGTCGCCTTCGACTCGACCGCCGTCGCCGGCACCACCGACACGACCGTCACGCTGCGCGTGACGCTGCCGGCCACGCTCGCGGCGGGCACCTACCCGATCACGGTGAGCGCCGTGACGCCGGGCCTCGCCGCGCAGACGACCACCGTGAACCTGACCGTCGCGGCGGCGGGCGTGGGCTTCACCTTCGGCAGCCCGCTCTTCGTCGGCAACCCGGTGGTGCTGGCCAGCGCGACGAACGTCATCACGCTGCCGATCAACCGCACGGCCGGCTTCACCGACCCGATCGCCTTCTCCAGCACGTCGACGGTCTCCGGCTTCGACGTCAGCGTCAGCCCGGCCACGCGCAACGGCGCCGAGGTGGTGAACGTCGGCATCAACGCGTCGGGCGACCTCGAGGCGGGCGTCTACCCGGTCACCGTCACGGCGACGACCACCGGCGGCCGCACGCTGACCACGACGTTCAACGTCACGGTCGTGCGCAACAACCCGTCGTTCGGCTTCCAGTTCGTCGGGCCGACGACCCCGCTCACCGTGCGCGCCGGCGGCACCACGACGGCCACCGTCACGGTGCAGCGCATCTCGATCATCGCGCCGACGGCGTACCTGAACGTCACCAACGTCGCGCGCGGCATCACGGTCACGCTCGACCGCAACACGACGGCCGAGGGCACGGTGACGCTGACCATCACCGCCGACGCCACCGCGCTGCCGGGCGTCTACAGCTTCCAGCTCACCGGCGCCACCGAGCGCGGCGTGATCCCGCCGCTCAACATGAGCGTGACGGTCACCGCGGCCGCCACCACGACGACGACCGCCGGCGGCAGCTGAGCCCCGCGGCCTCCGGGCCACGACGGGCCACGACGGACCCTGAAGGACCACGACGGGCGGACGCCTCCGGGCGCCCGCCCGTCGCGCATTCCCGCGTGCGTGCGCCGGCCGGCGCACGTACCTTGGCGCGCATGCCGCTCCCGATCCGCCGCGGGCGCCGGGCGCCCGCGCCGCTCCTGGACGTCGCGGCCGTGGCCTGCGCGACCGTGGCCTGCGCGGCCGCGACGGCCTGCGCCGACCGCCTCGCGCCCCTCGGCTCGCTGTCGCTGGCGGTCGCGCCCAGCGCGCTGCGCGTCGTCGCCGGCCGCGCCGACTCCGGGACCGTGCGCGTGCTGCGCGGCGGCGGCTTCGCCGGCACCGTCGGGCTGGCCGTCCTCCCGCCGGCCAGCGCGCCCGCGGGGCTCGCGGTCACGCTCGACGCGGCGGCGCTCGCGTTCCCCCAGGACGTGAGCCGGCTGCACGTCGCCGCCGCCGGGGCCACGCCGCCCGGCACGTACGTCTACGACGTGCGGGCGGTCGGCCAGGGCGGCGCCATGTCCGCGTCGCGGTCGGTCGCGGTGACCGTGGACGCGGCGCCCGCTCCCCGCCTCACACGCGACGCGGCCCCCGCGCATCCCGCGCCCTAGTCGCGCGACGGGGTCGGCGCATGGGTCGATCGGCCCTCGCAATCATGATCGAGTTGTCATATGTTCGCCCGCTTGCTCCTGCTGCGCAGACCGACAATCAGATCCGGGAGGTCGTCGTGAGGTACACGCGTTCGCCGCTGGCCCGCTGGGGACGGCTTGGAGTTGGACTGGGCCTCGCGCTCTCGGCTGCGGCCTGCAGCAGCGACGATGGCGGGGGGACGGTGGAGCCGACGCCGACGATCGGCGTCTCGGTGGCCACGCCGACCGTGACGGTGGTCGCGGGCCAGAGCGGCACCGCCGCCGTCACGGTCACGCGCGGCGGCGGGTACACGGGCGCGGTGAACCTGACGGTCGAGGGGTCCATCCCGGCCGGCAGCGCGACGCCCAACCCGGCGGCGCTCGCGTCGGGCGTCACCGCCAGCACGATCACCGTCACGACCGGCTCGGCGACGCCGGCGGGGACGTACAACCTGACGGTGCGCGCCGCCGGCACGGGCGCGGTCGCCGCGGTGACGACGCCGCTCACCGTGACGGTCACGGCGCCGGTCGTCCCCGGCTTCACCATCGCCTCCGCGGCGGCGGTGACGGTGACCCAGGGCGCCGGGGCGCAGAACGCGACGATCAACATCACGCGCACGGGCGGCTTCGCCGGCGCGGTCACGCTGACGACCAGCGGGACGATCCCCGCCGGCCTGACGCTCACGCCCGCCGCCGCCAGCACGGGCAACAGCATGACGATCGCCGTCTCGGCCACCACGGCCGTGGCGCCGGGCACCTACCCGATCACCGTCAACGCGACGGGCGCGGGCGTCACCGGCACGCAGACGACGACGCTCAACGTCACCGTCGCGGCGGCGCAGGCGACGCCGGACTTCACGATCGCCAACGCGGCCGTCAGCGTCGCGCAGGGCGCGTCGGGCAACGCGACGATCGACATCGCGCGCACGGGCGGCTTCACGGGCGCGGTGACGCTCACGACCAGCGGGACGATCCCGGCCGGGCTGACGCTCACGCCGGGCGCCGTGTCGAGCACCAACAGCGGCACGATCGCGGTCGCGGCGGGCCCCACGCTGGCGCCGGGCACCTACCCGATCACCGTCAACGCCACCGGCGCCGGCGTGACGGGCACCAAGACGGCGACGCTCACCGTCACGGTCACCGCCGCGCAGGCGACGCCGGACTTCTCCATCGCCGGCAGCGCCGTGTCGGTGGCGGCGGGCGGCACCGCCGGCACGTCGACGGTCACGATCACGCGCACCGGCGGCTTCGCCGGCGCGGTGACGCTGACGACGTCGGGCGCGCCCGCCGGGCTCGCCATCACGCCGCCCGCGGCGACGACCGGCAACACCGGCGCCCTCTCCATCACCGCGGCGAGCACGGTCGCCCCGGGCACCTACCCGATCACGATCAGCGCGACCGGCGCGGGCATCACCGGCACCAAGACGGCGACGTTCAACGTCACGGTCACGCCGGCGGTCGCGGTGGGCGACTTCACGGTCGCGGTGACGCCGACGACGGTCACGCTGCAGCAGGGCCAGAGCGCCACGGTCACGGCGACGATCACGCGCACCGGCGGCTTCGCGGGCGCGGTGGACGTCACGGTCACCGGCCTGCCGGCCGGCGTCGCGTACACGGTCGCGCCGACGCTCGTGTCGCGGCGCTCGCCGCTGCTCCGCACGAGCGCCGACCCGATCACGGGCAACACGGCGGTCATCCGGCTCTCGGCCACCACGGCCGCGCCCACGGGGCCGTTCACCTTCAACGTCGTCGCCACGGCCAGCGGCATCGCCACCAAGACGACGCCGGTCTCGGGCACGATCACGGCCGCCAGCACCGGCGGCGGCGGCAACGTCGGCCTGAACTTCTGCGCCGCCGAGGCGCCGCTC
>CBHYLO010000095.1:0-10453 GCA_966128675.1 uncultured bacterium
CCCCCCCCCCTCGGCCCTGTCACTGCCCGGGGGGGGGGCGCCGGGCTTTCTCCACCACCCGCCCCCCCCCAGCCCGCAGCGCACACGCGCGATGATGCGCGCCGTCAGTTCATGGCCGTGGCTTTCTCCTGCTTCGGCTTCACGTAGCGGTCGAGCCACGTCACCATCTCGTACAGCGTGTGGCCGATGCTCTCGCGCGCGCGGTAGCCGTGCGCCTCGGCCGGCAGCTGGACGTAGCGCGCCTTCGCGCCGTTGCCCTTGAGCGCCGCGTAATAGCGCTCGCTCTGCACCGGGAAGGTGCCCTGGTTGTCGTCCGCCATGCCGTGGATAAGCAGGATCGGCGTCTTCACGCGGTTCGCGTACGTGAACGGCGACATCTCCGTGTAGAGCTGCTGCGCCTTCCAGTAGTCGCGCTCCTCGCCCTGGAAGCCGAACGGCGTCAGCGTGCGGTTGTACGCGCCGCTGCGCGCGATGCCCGCCCTGAAGATGTTCGTGTGCGACAGGAGGTTCGCCGTCATGAAGGCGCCGTACGAGTGGCCACCGACGCCCATGCGGTCGCGGTCACCGACGCCCATCTCGACCAGCTTGTCCACCGCCGCCTGCGCGCTCGACACGAGCTGCTCGACGTACGTGTCGTTGGACTCCTTCCCGTTCATCGCCACGATCGGCATGGTCGGGTTGTCCATCACGCCGTAGCCCTGCGAGAGCAGGAAGAGGTGGCTCGCGCCGGTCGGCCGCGTGAAGCGGTACGGCGAGCCCACGACCTGCGACGCCGCGGCGGCCGAGCCGTACTCCAGCGGATACGCCCAGAGGAAGAAGGGCAGCGGGCCGTCCTTCGCCTTGTCGTAGCCGGCCGGCAGGTACACCGTCGCCGAGAGGTCGACGCCGTCCTTGCGCTTGTACGTCACGAGCTGCGACGTCACGCCCGCGAACTGCGGCGCGGGATCCTTGAAGAACGTCAGCTGCCGCGGCTGCGCGCTGCCGGCGACCGGGCGCGCCCAGTAGTTCGGGACTTCCGTCGTGCTCTCGCGGCGCGTCAGCACCACGCCCGCCTCGGGGTCGAGCACCGCCACCGGCTCCTCGTAGAACGGCGCCGCGCTGCGGAACAGCCGCTCGGTCTTGCCCGTCGCGAGCTCGTAGCGGTCGATGAACGGGCGGTCGCCCTCGGCCGACGCGCCCTGGCCGCCGAGGAAGGCGAAGCGGCCGTCCTTCGTCGTCAGCAGCGCCTGTCGGCCGTACTGGTTCGGCGCCAGCTCGAAGCGGCCCGGGTCACCGTAGCGGTCCTCCGACGAGCGGTCGAACACGAGGCGCGGCGCCTTCGCCGGGTTGCTCGGGTCGATGGCCCACGTGCGCGTCTTGCGCGTGCGGCGCCAGTTCTCGGTCACCAGCGCGAGGTCGCTGCGCGCCCACGTGACGCCGCCGCCGCGCCACTCGAGCTGCGCGTGCACCGTCGGCTCGCCCGCGAACGGCGCGGCCAGCGTCTTGATCGCGTCGCGCTTGTCGGCCTTCGTCTGCGGATCGCCGCCGTCGAGCGCCTCGACCCACGCCAGCGTCGCCGGCGCGTCGGCGCGCCAGTTCAGGTTGCGCGGGCCCGGCGACACCTGGTCGAAGCGCCGCGACACCTGCTCGTCGAGCGGCGCGTCGTCGAGCTTCCGCACGACCCTGCCCGTCAGGTCCCACACCTCGGTCAGGCTCGGGAAGGCGCCGAGCGGGACGAGGTACGAGTAGGGGCGGTGCGTCGTCTCGACCAGCAGCCACTGCCCGTCGGGCGACGGCGCGACGCGCGTGCGCAGCGCCGCGGCGCCGAGCTTCGTCGCGCTGCCGTCGAGGCCGAGCAGCACCACCTGCGACGTCAGGTAGTGCTCCATCAGCTTCTCGTCGGTCGGGCTCTTCAGCAGGTCCTGGAAGGTCGGGTTGGGCGCCGCCTTGCCCTCGGACTCCTGCGAGATCGGCCCCGTCGGGATCTCCGAGGCCTTCGGCGGCGCGCCGCGGCCCGCGGGGATCGTCAGGCAGGCGAGGCGCGCGTTGCCGACCCACGAGCAGGGGCTGCCCGTGGTCGCGTTGAGCGCCAGCGCGCTGACGCGCCGCGCCGCGACGGCCGGGCCGCTCGCGCTGGCCGGGATGTCGGCCGTCCAGAGCGAGATCGCCGTCGGCCCCGTCACGGTGAACGCGATGCGCTTCCCGTCGGGCGACCACATCGGCGCGCCCATGCGGACCTCGCCGGTCGCGCCCGGGACCGTGATGGCGCGCATCGCCGGCGTGCCGCCGCCGCCCTGCACGGGCTGCAGCGACAGCCCCGTGAACGAGACGTCGCGCGAGCCGCCGTTGGTGCGCGGGTTGAGCCGGAGGCCGGCGAGGCGCATCTCGGGCGCGCCCACCTCCTCGATGGACGGGAGGCCGCGGCGGCGCAGGTGCAGCAGCCACTTCCGGTCGGGGCTGACGCTGACGGCCGGGAGCGGCTCGGCGTCGAGCGCGCGGGCGATGGGGGCGGGCGGCTGCTGGTAGGTCAGCTGGGCGGCCGCGCCGGCCGGGAGCGCGGCGAGCGCCCCCGAGGCGGCCAGCAGTCGGGGCGCGGCGGCGCGCCACCGGGGCGTGGGAAGCGGTCGGGACATGGGCGGACAGCGGGAGGAGGGAGTCGGGCGTCCAGCGGAGCCGATCGTCGGGTGACGCTCGGGAGATGGTACGTGCCGGACGCGCGGTCCGCTGCGGGCGCCCCCGGCCCCGGCCGTCAACGACCCGTCAGTCGATCGGGGCCGAACCGGCCGGGCGGGCGCGGGCGACCCGGGCGATCCAGTGGGTGAACAGCTCCGAGCGCAGGTCGCTGCGCTCGCGCTCCGTGTCGCGGGCCGTCGCGGCCAGCAGGCGCGAGGCCCGCGGCGCGTCGCCCAGGCGGATGGCCGACACCACCGCGCCGTCGTGGAGGAGCTACGGCCGGACCCACTGGTCGCCGCGGCGCAGCGCCGCCACCAGCACCTCGGCCGCGTCGGCGGCCTGGCGGAAGTCGTGCGCCGCCAGCCCGTGGAAGAACGCGATCGACGCGCGCACCTCGGCCGGCGCGCGCGCGGCGTCCAGGTAGGCGAAGAGGCGGCCGTAGAACGCGCTGTCCGCGACGCCCGCCGTGCCGCCGTGCAGCTCGCCCTCCACGTCGTAGGCGTGCGCGACGAAGCGGTGCCAGTCGGCGGGCGGACGGCCCGAGGCGAGCACCGCCTCGAACGCCGCGCGCCGGTAGAGCGCGTCGCGCAGCCACGCCGTCTCGCCGCCCGGCAGGCGGAGGAAGGGCGCCTCGTCGTCGCGCACCGGCGTGCCCGCGGGCGCGTACGCCTGCCACGCCTGCCGCACCGCGGCGCCGCGGGCGCGGGCGTCGGCGCGCGGCATCTCCACCGGCGCCACGGGCGCGTCGGCGAAGCCCACGCGCCAGCCGCGCAGCGCCGCCACCGGGTCGAAGCGGCCCATGTGCAGCGCGCGGAACCCGCTCGCCGACTCCTTGAGGAAGCGCGTCCGCTCGGCGCCCAGGTCGAGGAGCGGGAAGTAGTCGGAGTTCGGCGCGCGCCAGCGGTCGAGCACCGGCGCCAGCGCCGCGCGGTCGAGGACGCGCATCGCGTCGAGCGTCGCCGAGTCGAGCGGCAGCGTGCGCGCGAGGTCGTGCGCGACGTCGGGCAGCGCGACGACGTTCCAGTCGGCGCGCCGCAGCGTGGGACCCGTGCTCGCGACGACGAAGATGTCGGCGTTGGAGACCATGTAGATCTCGTACGACGGGAAGTTGCGGTGCAGCGCGGCGAGCACGCTCAGCACCAGCCGGTCGTCGATCTCGTACAGGTGCAGCCACTGGCCGAACACGCCGCCGGGCGCGAGGTAGCCGCGCACGCGGTGGTAGAACTCGTCGGTGAACAGCCCCGAGACGCCGCTCACCCACGGGTTGGACGGCTCCGAGACGATGACGTCGAAGGTGCGGCGCGCGCTGGCGAAGAAGGCCTTCGCGTCGTCCACCACGAACGTCGAGCGCGGGTCGTCGAAGACGCGCCGGTTGGCGGGATAGAACGCGCGCGAGCCCTCGATCATCAGCGGCTCGATGTCGATCGTCGACAGCGCGCGCAGCTCGCGGCTGGCCAGCAGCAGGTGCGACGTCATCCCCGAGCCCTGGCCGATGACGGCGGCGCTGCGCGCGTGCGGATGGTGCGCGAGCGTCACGAGTGGCAGCAGCGCCTGCGTCACCTGGTCGCCGGTGAGCGGGCGCCGCAGCGTGTCGCCGGGCGCCGGCTTGATCCACGACAGCGACAGCGACGCGTCCGGCTTCCCGTTGGTGGCGAGCGTCAGCATGCGCGAGCCGTGCGCGCGCCGCACGCTCACCGTCGCGGTGCGGCCGTCGCGGTAGAACGGCACGTCGTAGCCGCGCGGGTCCGACACCTTGGCGTAGCGATAGACGCCGCTCGAGAGCACCGCGGTGTGGAACGGCGTGACGGTGGCGATCAGCAGCAGCACGCCGACGCCGACGATCGCCGTCGGCAGCAGCGCGCCGTGGCCCGCGCGCGCGGTGCGGTCGAGCCACGCGGCGCGCGCGCGGGCGGGTGCCCGGGACGGCGCGGGCGTCGCGATACGCGCGTCGCCGGCGAGCGCGGCGTGCCGCGCCAGCAGCCAGATCCCCAGCGCGACGTCCACCAGCGCGCCGACGACGAGCAGCCACTTGAGGCCGAGCAGCGGCATGAGCGCGAGCCCCGCGAACGACGCGCCCACGATGGAGCCGAGCGTGTTGACCGCGTAGACCTGGCCGATGGCGCGCTCGCCGGCGCCGCGGCCGATGAGGATGCGCGTGATGAGCGGCAGCGTGACGCCCGCGCAGAACGTCGCCGGCAGCATCACGGCGAGGCAGAACAGGTAGCGGACGACGGTGAAGATGCGGTAGCCGCCCTCGTTCAGCTCCACGGCGCCGAGCAGCCCGGCCATCGCGTGGAAGGTGCCGACGTAGACCGGGAGCGTCGCGATCGCGAGGCTGCCCATGATCCACTGCACGAGGCCGAGCGTGCGCAGCGGGTCGTCGAGGCGGTCGGCGCGGCCGCGGATCCACCACGCGCCGAGCGCGAGCCCGAGGATGAACGCCGAGAGCATCAGCTCGAACGAGTGCGTGGCGCTGCCGACGACGAGCGACAGCATGCGGATCCACGCGATCTCGTAGACGAACGACGCGACGGCGGTGCCGAAGGCGACGAGGAGCAGCGCGCGCACGAGCGCGGGCGGCGGTCCCGCAGGCGTCGCCGCGCGTGGCGCGGGGCCGTCGTGCGTCGCGAGGGGTGGTGCGCTCGCGTCGTCCAGCTGTACCCCTGTCAGCCGGGGGGGCTCGAGTACGGCCGAGCCTGCCGGTGCGGGCGTGGCCTCGACCGGCGCGAGCCGCGCGACCAGCCACGCGACCACCGCCACCGACGCGTTGCACGCCGCCGCGACCAGCAGCGTGCCCGGCAGCCCCGCCGCGGAGAGCAGCGTGAAGCCCGCCAGCAGCACGCCTCCCGCGGCGCCGAGCGAGTTGGCGAAGTACAGCAGCGCCAGCGTCCGGCCCGGCCGGTCCGGCGCCCGACGAATTGCGCCGGCGCTCATGAGCGGGAACGTCGCGCCGAGCAGGATCGACTGCGGCAGGATGAGCAGCGCGGCCAGCGTCCACTTCACCAGCAGCACCACCGTGCCCGCCGGCAGGCGCGGGAACAGCCCGTCGTACGCGGCGTCGGTGGCCCACTGGAAGACGTCGTGGAAGACGATGCCGATGACCGCCACCGCCAGCTCGACCACCGCGTACCAGAGCAGCGGGTCGCGCAGCCGCTCCGAGCGCCGCCCCACGAGGTGCGCGCCGAGCGACATCCCGCCCAGGAAGATCACGAGCACCAGCACCTGGGCGTACGCCCCGTGGCCGACGAAGAGCCCGAGGTAGCGGCTCCAGATCGACTCGTACATCAGGCCCGCGGCTCCCGAGACGACGAAGACGACGTACAGCAGAGCGAGCATCGACGCGGGCGTGGTGAGGCGGAGGACGGAACGGCGGAGGACGAGATCGCGGAGCACGATGGGGCGTGAGACGATGGTGCGTGACGACGGCCGCACGTTAACGCTTCGCACACTCGCGAGCGCCGTTCCGGTGAGAACCCTCACCAACCCTCAACCCCCAGTCCGCGCCACCGTCTCACGCTCCACCGTCTTCCGCCGTTCCGTCCTCCGCCTCACCGTCCTCCGTCTCACCTGATCGACAGCACGACCTTCCCCACGGTCTCGTTCGATTCGAGCCGCTCGTGCGCCGCGACGATGTCGCGCAGCTCGTACGTCCGGTCGATCGTCGGGCGCACGGCGCCGGACGCCAGCAGGGGCACCACCTCGTCCGCGAAGCGGCGCATCGTCGCGATCCGCTCCTCCAGCGGCCGCGCGCGCATCACCGTGCCGCGCACCGTCAGCCGGCCGCGCAGGATCCGCCCGAGGTCCAGCGTCCCCTCCGCGCCCGCGACGAGGCCGATCAGCATCAGCCGGCCGAGGGGCGCCATCGCGTGCAGCGACGCGTTCGTGTAGGCGCCGCCCACCAGGTCGAGCACGACGTCGGCACCTGCGCCGCGCGCGCCGTGCGCGCGCGTCAGCGCCGACAGCGCCGCGGCCAGCGCCGGCGGATCGGCGACCGCCTCGCGGGTCACCGCGAGGCCGTGCGCCATCCCGTGCGCGCGCGCGTCGTCCAGCTTGGCCGGCGTGCGCGCGGTGCCGAGCGCCCGCAGCCCCAGCGCGCGGGCCAGCTGCACGGCGGCCAGCCCGACGCCGCTCGCCACCGCGTGGACCAGCACCGTGTCGCCCGCGCGCGCGTCGGCCTGCCGCAGCGCGTCGTGCGCCGTCACGAAGGCCTCGGGCACCGCGCCGGCCGCGGGCCAGTCCAGCGCGTCGGGCACGCGCACCGCCGTGCGCTCGTGCACGACGACGTACTCGGCGTGGCCGCCGCCGCCCACGAGGCCGAAGACGCGGTCGCCCTCGCGCCACTCGCGCGCGCCGGGGCCCAGCGCCGCGACCTCGCCCGCGTACTCCAGACCCGGGATGTCGGCCGGCGCGCCGGGCGGGGCGGGGTAGCCGCCGCGGCGCTGGAGCAGGTCGGCGCGGTTGAGCGCCGACGCGCGCACGCGCACGAGGATCTGCTCCGTGCCGGGGACCGGCGTGGGGACCTCGCGGAGCGCGAGGACGTCGGGCGGGCCGGGACGCGTGATGACGGCGGCGAGCATGGGACGGGAGGCGCGTTCAGCGTGGGTGCAGCGTCATCGGGATGCCGTCGCGCGGACGGAGCGTGATGATCGGCTCGGGCGTCACGTCGACGCCCGGGACGAGCGCCGGCCGCCAGCGCGGGGCCAGCGTCGCGAGCACGACGAGCGCCTCGGTCCACGCGAACTGCTCGCCGATGCAGATGCGCGTGCCCGCGCCGAACGGGAAGTAGGCGAAGCGGTGGCGGTCCGCGCCCGCGCCGGGCGCCCAGCGGTCGGGGTCGAAGCGCTCGGGATCGGGCCACCAGCGCGGGTCGCGGTGCACCAGCCACTGCGACACGATGACGCCCGTGCGCGCGGGCACGCGCCAGCCGCCGAACGTGGTGTCCTCCAGCGCGATGCGCCCGATCGCGTACGCCGGCGGATAGAGGCGCATCGCCTCGCTCAGCACCTGGCGCGCGTAGCCGAGGCGCGGCACGTCGTCCATCGTGGGCGTGCGGCCGTCGAGCGCCGCGTCGAGCGACGCGCGCAGCCGCCCCGCGACCTCGGGATGCCGCGCCAGCAGGAACCACGTCCAGGCGAGCGCGTTGGCGGTCGTCTCGTGGCCCGCCAGGAACAGCGTCATCGCCTCGTCGCGCAGCTGCAGGTCGGTCATGCGCGCGCCGTCGCCATCGTCTTCCGTGTCGGTCGCGTTCAGCAGCAGCGAGAGCAGGTCCTGCCCGTCGCCGCCGCCGCGCCGCCGCTCGTCGATCAGGCGGTACACGACCGCGTCCAGGTCCGCGCGCGCCTGCTTGAAGCGGCGGACCGCCGGGATCGGCAGGTGCATCGCCCAGCGCGCGACCGCGACGAACGCCGGCGAGGCCGAGTGCAGCGCGACGTCGAGCGCGCGCGCCACGGCGTCCGCCTCGTCGGTGACGTCGTTGCCGAACAGCGTCGCGCTGACGATCGCCAGCGCCAGCCTCCCCATCTCGTCGGCCATGTCGACGCGCGCGGGCGCCCCGGTGCGCTCGGCTTCCCGCGCGAGCGTGGTCCAGCGCGCGTGCCACGCGTCGGCCGCGCGGCCCATGGCGAGCGCGTAGTGCGCGATGCGCTCGCGGTGGAAGGCGGGCTGCGCGAGCCGCCGCTGCCGCAGGTGGAAGGCGCCCTCGCTCGTCAGCAGCCCCTCGCCCAGCAGCAGCTTGAGCGCGTGGTAGCGGTAGCCGCGGGCGTAGCGCCGCTGCTCGGTGACGAGCACCTCGCGCACCATGTCGGGGTGCGCCAGGAGCACGAACGCGCGCCCGGCGGCGCGGAAGCGCGCCACGTCGCCGTGCGTGCGCTGCAGGTCGCGGAAGAAGCCGAGCGGGTCCCGGCCCATCGCGAGGGTGAACTCGCCGGGGTAGCGGGCGCGCGGGCCCGGCGGCAGCGCGCGCGAGCGGGCACTGGGAGCGGTGGGGGGCGCGTTCATGACCGTCCAACGCTGGCCGGCGGCGCGGGCGGGCGCAATCGAGGCGTGACGCGGCCGTGACCGACGGCGGGTCGGATTGGGTCGATCGACCCGCGCCAGCGGGGGGGCGGCCGCGCGATCCTTCCCGACGCCTGCCGTCCACGTCATCTGTTCATGCAAGTACTTGCTTGCATTCCGGTCGGGGCCGAGGTACCGTTGTCGCCCTCATGGAGAATCGCGAGAGTCGCTGCCGCATCCTCGACGCCGCCGCGCGGGTCTACGCCCTGCTCGGCTTCCGCGGCGCCACCACCCGGCGCATCGCGGAGGCCGCGGGCGTCAACGAGGTCACGCTGTTCCGCACCTTCGGCTCGAAGGAGGCGCTGATCGCCGAGGCGCTGCGGGCGCGGGCGAACGCGCCGGTCGGGGCGCTGACCCTCCCCGCCGACCCGGTCGATCCCGAGCGCGAGCTGGCCACGTGGGCCACCGCGCACCTGGCCGAGCTGCGCGCGTCGCGCGCGCTCATCCGCCAGGCGATGAGCGACATGGAGCAGCGGCCCGAGGTCGCGCCCTGCGTCTCGTCGGGGTGGTGCGCGGCCGACGGCGTGCTGCGCCGGTACCTCGTGCGGCTGGCCGAGCTGGGGTTCCTGGAGCTCGGCACGCCCGACGCCCCGGCCGGCGCGCCCGTGACCGAGCCCGCGCTCACCCGGTACGAGGAGGTGCTCGTCGGGGGCGCGATGCTCATGGCGTCGCTGTTCTCCGACGCGATGGGCCGCGACATGATGCCCGAGATGTTCCCCCAGCCGGCGGAGCGGGCGCCGGCGCTCTACGTCCGCCTCTTCCTGCGCTCCGTCGGCTACCGTGGCGCGCAGCGCGACGGCGCGCGCGGCACCGAGCGCGACGTCCTCCAGACCGGCCATGGCGGGCCGCGCCCGCGGGCGCGCCGCCGCGCGTCCTGAACGCGTCCCGAACGCGTCCCGATCCTCATGCATCCGAATCCCGTGACGTCGCCGCACCCTTCGTGGGCGCGGCCCGCGCGCGCGCTGCTGCCGCTGCTCCTGGGCGCCGCGCTGTGGGCCGACCCGCTGGCCGCGCAAGCGCCGGCCGCCAACCGCGCCGCCCGCCCGCTCTCGCTCGAGGAGGCCGTGCGCCTCGGCGAGCGGCAGAGCGAGTCGGTGCGCGTCGCCGAGGCGGGCGTGCTGCGCGCGCGCGGCCAGTACCAGCAGGCCCGCAGCCAGGCGCTCCCGCAGCTCAACGCGACCGGCGCCTACCAGAAGCAGCTGCAGAGCCAGTTCGAGGCGCTCGCCAATTCGGCGCCCGCGCCCGATCCCAACGCGCCGCCGGCGCCGGTCGCGCTGTGCACGCCCGAGATCCCGGCCGACGCCTCGCCGGCCGCGCGCGCGGCCGCGCTGGCCGCGGCGCAGAGCTGCTCGCAGGACGGCGGCCTGGGCTCCATCACGCGCGTGTTCGCCAACCCGAACAACATCATCCTCGGGCTGACGGGCAGCCAGAACCTGTTCACCGGCGGCCGCATCACGGCCGGCCTGCGCGCCGCCGACGCGGGGCGCCGCAGCGCCGACATCGGCGTACGCGCCGCGCGCGCGCAGGTCACGCTCGACGTCGCGCAGGCGTACTTCGACGCCGCGCTCGCCGACCGGCTGGTGTCGATCAGCGAGTCGTCGTTCGTGCAGACGGAGCGCGCCTTCCGCCAGACGGCGATCGCGCGCGAGGTCGGCAACGTCAGCGAGTTCGACCTGCTGCGCTCGCGGGTCGCGCGCGACAACCAGCGCCCGGTGCTGATCCAGGCGCGCACGCAGCGCGACGTCGC
>CBHYLO010000096.1:0-10435 GCA_966128675.1 uncultured bacterium
CGACGCTGCTGGCGGCCGCGGCGCAGGCGGCGCGCGGCACCTTCATCCCGGCCGGGGCGACCGACAAGGCGGCGCGCGTGCGGGCGGCGCTGTCGGGGCTGCGCGCGCAGCGGCGCTCGCTCGACGCGGGCGAGGACCTGGTGCCGCGCTTCCAGTGGTTCCTCGCGCCCGCGCTGCTGCTCCTCGTGCTCGACACCGTCCTCGGCGCGCGGCGTCCGCGGAGCGTGCCGTCGCGCGCCGCGCTCCGCCGGCTCATTCCCGCCATGCGCCACGCGCCGCGCGGTGACGCCGCGCCGCGCGCCGCGAAGGCGTCCGCGATCGTCGCGGCCGCGTGGCTGCCGCTGGTCGCCGCCGCGGCCACGGTGCTCCTGAGCGCGTGCGCCACGCCCAATCCGCTCGCCGGGAAGGACGCGGACCAGGCGCTGCTCGCCTACCGGCGCGGGGACGTGGCGGCCGCGCTCGCGACGTACCGCGAGCGGGCGCAGCGCGCGTCGCCGCTCGCGCGCTACAACTACGGGACGGCGCTGCTCGCGTCCGACTCGCTGGACGCGTCGCGCGCGCCGCTGGACGAGGCGCGGCGCGCGCGCGATCCCGAGCTGCGCTGGCGCGCGCACTTCAACCTCGGGCTCGCGCACCTGGAGAAGGGGCTCGCGATGCAGGGCGACAGCGCGCGCAGCGACCTGGACGCCGCGCTCGCGCTCTACAAGCGCGCCCTGATCGCGCGGCCGGGCGACATGGACGCCAAGTGGAACTACGAGCTCGCGCTCCGGAAGAAGCAGGAGCAGAGCGGCGGGGGCGGCGGCGGCGGGGGCGGCGGCCAGTCGGACTCGCAGGGGAGCCCGCCGCCCGACGCGCCCCCGCAGCAGCAGCCGAAGCCGGCCGGCGGGCTGGGACAGCGGCAGGCCGAGGAGCTGCTGAACGCCGCCGCCCGCGACGAGCGCGACGTGCAGGGGCGCCGCCAGAAGCAGAATCCGCCCCCGCCGCCGCCCGGCGGGAAGGACTGGTGAGGCGACCGATCGCGGCCGCACGCCTCGTGGACGCCTTCCGAACAGCGGCGCCGGTGGTGCGAGCGCGCGCGCCGATGCAGACTGCGCGCATGCGGGCGATGCGACGGATCGGGGGCGGCAGGCGCGGGCGGAGCGGACCGGGGGGCGGGGCATGGCGCTGCTGAGCGCGGCCGCCGCCCTCGCGCTCCGCCTGCTGGCGCAGGTGACGGTGGCGGTGAGCGCCCCGGCCGAGGTCGCACCGCGCGACCCCGTGCTGGTGAAGGTCGAGGTCACCGCCCCCGCCGGGCGCGACGTCCGGCTCGTCCCGCCGAGCTTCGAGCCGATGCGCGTGCTGAGCAGCATGCGCGTGGCCGCGGTGGACTCGACGCCGCCGGGCGGGACCTACCTCCGCGCGCCCTGGCAGGTGGTCGAGTGGCGCTACGTGCTCGCGGTCCCCGAGGGGCTGCGCGGGAAGCACGCCTTCGCGCCCTTCGTCGCGGAGGTGGGGGGGCGCGGGCTCCGGCCCACGGCGGCGCGGTCGCGCAGCTGGGCGCTCAGCGTGCGGACGCCCGTGCAGCCGGCGGCGACGCCGTCCATCGTCGAGCGCACGCCGCGCACGTCGCGGCAGGGGATCGCGTTCCACGCGCAGGTCGGGCCCGACACCGTGTACGTCGGGCAGCAGGCGACCTACCAGATCGCCGTCTTCCTGGACGACGACGTGCGGCAGCGGCTGCGCCGCAACCCCGAGTTCGTGCCGCCGGAGCTGCGCGGGCTGCTCGCGTACGACCTGCCGGCCGGCCGGGCGTCGCTGCGCGGGCGCATCATCGACGGGCGGCGCTTCGACGTGCACGTCTTCCAGCGCGCGGTGTTTCCCGTCGCGCCGGGGCGCGTGCTGATCCCGCCCGCGTCGCTCACGTACTCGCTGCCGCAGTCGTCGGGCTTCTTCAGCCGCGAGGAGACCTTCTCGACGAAGTCGGAGGCCGTGCGGCTGGTGGCGATCGAGCCGCCCGTCGAGGGCCGCCCCGCCGACTGGACCGGCGCCGTCGGCGACCTGCGCGCCACGGCGCGGCTCGACTCGAGTGCCGCGCGCGTGGGCGACCCGGTGGTGCTGACGCTGCGCGTGGAGGGACGCGGCAACGTGAAGCTGCTGCCGCGCCCCGCGCTGCAGATCCCGTGGGCGACCGCGGTGGACGGCGAGGAGCGCGTCGAGCTCGACTCGTCGGCGCTCGCGGTGCGCGGCGCCAAGGAGTTCGACTGGATCATCACGCCGCGCAGCGCGGGCGACCGCGAGGTGCCGGCGATCCGCTACGCGTTCTTCGACCCGGCCGCGCGTCGCTACGACGCCACCCTGTCGCCCGCGCTGACGCTGCGGGTCCTGCCCGGCGCGCTCGCCGGCGCGCCCGACGCCGAGGGTCGACCGGCGGGGGCGCGGCTGCTCGCGATCCGCGAGCGCTTCACGGGCCCCTCGCGCACGCCGCTGCCGTCGCAGCCGATCTTCTGGCTGCTCGTCGCCGCGGTGCCGCTGCCGGCGCTCGTGGTCTCGGTGCTGCGCGGGGCGCCCCGGCGCCCGGCCGGCGCTCCCGAGCCGCCCGCGCGCCGGCTGCGGACGATGGCCGACGCCTCGGCGCGCATCACGCCGGACGTCGTCCGGCGCGCGTTCGTGACCGCCGTGCGCGACCGCCTCGCGCTGGGCCCCGACGCCTTCGCGGCGCCGGCGACGCTGGTCCACCGGCTGCGGCGCTGCGGCGTCACCGTCGAGGGCGCGCGCGCCGCCGGCGACGCGCTGCACGCGCTCGACCGCGCGGCGTTCGGCGCGGCGCACGGTGAGGCGCCCGCGCCCGACCTCGACCTCGCGCGCCTCGCGTGGACGACCTACCAGCGCCTGGACGCCGAGGGGTGCGGCGCGGCCGACACGGGTCGCGGGCGAGGCGCCGACCGTGCGCTCGCGTCGCGGCTCGGGCTGGTGCTGCTGATCGGCGGCGCGCTGACGGGCGCGGTCGCCACCGCCGGCAACGCCGCCGCGCGCCAGCCGGCCGCGGACACGACCGCCGCCGACCTCACGGTCCTCCAGCGCCAGCGCGCCGAGCGTCCGGACGTCGAGGGCCCCGACAGCGGGCTCGCGGGCGCGGCGCGCGCCTTCGACCGTGGCGTGCAGGCGTACCACGCCGACCGCCTCGCCGACGCGCGCGCGGCCTTCGAGGCGGCGGTCCTGTCCGCCCCGCGCGCCGCCGACGCGTGGGCGAACCTCGGCACCACGGCGTGGGTGCAGGGCGACACGGTCGCCGCGACGGTCGGGTGGCAGCGCGCGCTGCGCCTGTCGCCGCTCTCGTCCGACGTGCGCGACCGCCTGGAGCTGCTGCCCACCGCGCAGGACGGCTGGATCGGCGGCGTGCCGCCCATCCCGCCCGACGCGGCCGCCCTCGCCGGACTGCTGTGCTGGGTCGCCGCCGGGGCCTCCGTGCTCGTGCGCCTGCGCCCGCGCGCGCCGCATGCGCTGAAGACGCTCGCCTGGCCCGCCGCGGCGACTGCGGTCGGCCTGCTCGCGGTCTCGGTGCACCTGTCCGACCGCGCCGTCGCGCGCGACCTGGGCGTCGTGCGCCGCGACGGCCCGCTCCGCGCCGAGCCCGCGCTCGGCGCCGAGCAGGCGGCGCCGCTGCACGTGAGCGACGTCGCGCGCGTCGTCGCGCGGCAGAACGCGTGGGCGCGCGTCCGGCTCGACGGTGACCGCGAGGGGTGGGTGGAGGCGGACCGGCTGGTGCCGCTGGCGGCTCCCTGACCTTCGACGGCGTCGTCGGGCTCGCCCGGGGCGTTAGCTTTCGCGCGTGACCCGCATCGCCGTCCTTCCGCCAGCGGTTGCCGACCAGATCGCCGCCGGCGAGGTGGTCGAGCGGCCCGCGTCCGTCGTCAAGGAGCTCGTCGAGAACGCGCTCGATGCCGGCGCCACCGCCGTCGACGTCACCGTCGAGGAAGGCGGGCGCGCGCTCATCCGCGTCAGCGACGACGGCGGCGGCATGGGCCGCGACGACGCCGTGCTCGCGCTCGCGCGCCACGCGACGTCCAAGATCCGCAGCGCCGAGGAGCTGGTGGGCGTCGCGAGCTTCGGCTTCCGCGGCGAGGCGCTGCCGGCCATCTGCTCGGTGTCGCAGCTGGAGCTGGTGACGGCGCCCGACGACGGGGCGGGGACGCGCGTGCGCGCCGCGGCGGGCAGCGTGCAGGAGGTCGAGGACGCGGCGCGCCGGCGCGGCACGACCGTGAGCGTCGCGCGGCTGTTCTACAACACGCCGGCGCGCCAGAAATTCCTGCGCAGCGCGCGCAGCGAGTGGCGCGCGATCAGCGACGTGCTGGTGGTGATGGCGCTGACGCGGCGCGACGTGCGGCTGCACGCGACGCACGACGGGAAGCCGGGGCTCACGCTGCCGGCCGCGCCGTCGCTGCGCGCGCGGCTCGGCGCGGTCTACGGCGCGCGCTACGCCGACGAGCTGCTGGACGTCGAGGACGTGGCCGGCGCCGTCGGCGTGACGGGCCTCGTCGAGCGGCCGGGCGACGTCGGCACCGCGGGACGCCGCGTCTTCCTCTCGGTGAACGGCCGCGCGGTGCGCGACAATGGGCTCGTGCGCGCCGCCGAAGCCGCGTACCGCTCGACGATCCCCGCGGGGCTGCGGCCGTCGCTCTTCCTCGACGTGGTGCTGCCGGCGGCGGAGCTGGACGTCAACGTCCATCCCGCGAAGGCGGAGGTGCGCTTCGGCGACCGGTGGAACGTCGAGCGCGCGGTGGAGCGCGCGGTGCGGCGCGCGCTGGGCACGCTCGACAGCGCGGCCGACGTGGGCGGGCGCGGCTGGTTCGCGGGCGGGCTGATGCCGCGCACCGCGCCCACGCACAACCCGTGGGAGGCGAGCGGGCGCGACGTGTCGGCGCTGCACCTCGCGTCGGCGCCGCAGGACGGGCTGTTCGCGACGAGCGCGACGCCGGCGAGCGCCGACGTCGCGGACGCGCACGACCCGCGCGCGTTCGACGGTGCGCCCGACGGCGCGCCGCCGCTGCCGTGGGAGACGCCGGCGCCCGCGCCGACCGCGCCGGAGCCCGCGGACGACGTCTCCGTGCCGCCGCTCGTGCAGCTGCGGCGCACGTACATGATGTTCGAGCGCGACGAGGGCGTGGTGCTCATCGACCAGCACTCGGCCCACGAGCGCGTGCTGTACGAGCGCTTCCTCGGCGCGATGGCGAGTGGCCAGTCGCCGTCGCAGCGGCTGCTCTTCCCGCTGACGCTGCACCTGAGCCCCGCGCAGGCCGACGCGTTCGAGGCCAACCGCGACGCGCTGACGAAGCTCGGCTACGAGGTGGAGCCGTTCGGCGGCGGGTCGCTGCTGGTACACGCGGTGCCGACGCCGCATCCGCGCTTCGACGCCGAGCGGTGCCTGCGCGACACGCTCGACGCGCTGACGGGCGACCGGCACGCGTCCACGCACGCCCGGCACGAGCGGCTGGCCGCGACGGTCGCGTGCAAGGCGGCGGTGAAGGCCGGCGACGCGCTCTCGCCCGACGAGATGCGCGCGCTGTTCATCGCGCTCGCGCGCACGACGCTCCCCGCGCACGACGTGCACGGCCGCGCGACCATCGTGCACCTCGGCTGGGACGAGCTCGAGCGCCGGTTCGGCCGCGCATGAGGGTGCTGCGCGCGATCTGCGGGCCCACGGCGGCCGGCAAGTCGGCGCTCGCGCTGCGGCTGGCGGAGCGCGTGGGCGCCGCGATCGTCAGTGCGGACTCGCGGCAGCTCTACCGCGGCTTCGACGTGGGGACCGCGAAGCCGAGCGCGGGGGAGCTGGCGCGCGTGCCGCACTTCGGCGTCGACGTGGCCGAGCCGACGGATCGCTGGTCCGCGGCGCGCTGGGCCGACGCGTGCGACGGCTGGGTCGCCGCGGCCGACGCGATGGGGCGCGCGCCGCTGCTGGTGGGCGGCACGGGCTTCTACCTGCGCGCGCTGGCCGAGCCGCTGTTCGAGGAGCCGGCGCTCGACGCGACGCGGCGCGAGGCGCTGGCCGTCTGGCTCGAGCGCATGCCGCTGCCGGAGCTGCGCCGCTGGGTGACGCGCGTCGATCCGGCGCGCGCGCACCTGCAGCGCACGCAGCTGCTGCGGGCGCTCGAGGTCGCGCTGCTCACGGGCCATCGGCTGAGCGACTGGCACGCTCGCGCCGCGCGCCCCGCCCGCTACGCGCTGCGCTACCTGGTGGTCGATCCGGGGCCGGTGCTCGCCGACCGCATCGCCGGCCGCACGGACGCGATGCTCGCCGCCGGCTGGGTGGACGAGGTGCGCGCCCTGCTGGACCGCGTCCCGTCCGACGCGATCGCCTGGAAGGCCTCGGGGTACGACGCCGTGCGCCGGCACCTGCAGGGCGAGCTGACGCTGGCCGAGACCCGCGAGCTGGTGGTGATCGAGACGCGGCAGTACGCCAAGCGCCAGCGCACCTGGTTCCGACACCAACTGCCGCCGTCGGACGTTCTCCGGGTCAGCCCGGACGACCCCGACGCGGATGCCATCGCCGCCGCGTGGTGGTGCGACGGCGTCCCTTCGCCCCTCGACGAGGAGCACGCGTGAAGATCGGCATCACCTGCTATCCCACCTACGGCGGCTCGGGCGCCGTCGCGACCGAGCTGGGGATCGCGCTCGCGGCGCGCGGCCACGAGGTGCACTTCATCACGTACCAGCAGCCGTTCCGGCTGCCGAACTTCCTCCCGCGGATCTTCTTCCACGAGGTGGACGTCGGCCGGTACCCGCTGTTCGAGTACCCGCCCTACGACCTCGCGCTGGCGGTGCGCATGCACGAGGTGGTGCGCGCGCACGAGCTGGACGTGCTGCACTGCCACTACGCGCTGCCGCACGCGACCAGCGCCTGGATCGCGCGCGAGATGCTGCGCGACAAGGGCGACGACGTGCAGGTCGTGACGACGCTGCACGGCACCGACATCACGATCGTCGGGCAGGACCCGTCGTTCCACGCGATCACCAAGTTCTCGATCGAGCGCTCGGACTTCGTCACCGCGGTCTCGGAGTACCTGCGGCGCGAGACGATGGCGGCCTTCGGGTGCACGGGCTGCAACGTCGAGGTGATCCACAACTTCATCGATCCCGCCGTCTACGACCGCACCGCGCATCCGCCCGCGCTCTCGTGGCTCGTGCCGCGCGGCCGGAAGGTGATCATGCACGTGTCGAACATGCGCCCCGTGAAGCGCGTGCGCGACGTCGTGCGCACGTTCGCCAAGGTCACCGCCGAGGTGCCGAGCGTGCTGTTCATGGTGGGCGACGGCCCGGAGCGCGTGGACGCCGAGCAGGAGGCGCGCGCCCACGGCGTCGAGCGGCAGGTGCACTTCCTCGGCAAGCTGGAGGCGGTGGCGCCGCTGCTCGCGGGCGCGGACCTGTTCCTGCTGCCCAGCGCCAGCGAGTCGTTCGGCCTCAGCGCGCTGGAGGCGCTGTCGTCGGGCGTGCCGGTGGTGGCCAGCCGCGCCGGCGGCCTGGCCGAGGTGGTGAAGGACGGCGAGACCGGCGCGCTGTGCGACGTCGGCGACGTCGAGGGGATGGCCGCCGCGTCGATCGCGATCCTGCGCGACGCCGACCGGTGGCGCGCGATGAGCGAGGCCGCCGCCGCCGACGCCCGCGAGCGCTTCACGCTGGAGAAGGTCGTGGCGCAGTACGAGGCGCTGTACGAGCGCGCGATCGCGTCGCGCCCGCGGCCCGCCGTGCGGGTCGAGCGCGCGAACCGGCGCACGACGCCGCTGGGGATGCCCGCGGTGCCGCCGCCGGACGCCGTCCCGGCGCCGGTGGGCGCCGGGGCCGCGGGCCGCGACGAGGCGGACGGCCCACCGTCGGATTGAGGCCGGCCTCGCTATCTTTCGCGCCGCACGCCGCTCCCACCGTCCGGGGGCGGCGCGCGTCGCTTTATCCCCGTCCCGCGCCGTTCCCCGCATGACGCTCCTGCACGCGCTCATCCTCGGCATCGTCGAGGGCATCACCGAGTTCCTGCCGATCTCCTCGACGGCGCACATGATCCTCACGGCGGAGCTGCTGCGCCTCCCGGACAGCCCGTTCGTGAAGAGCTTCGAGATCATCGTGCAGCTCGGAGCGATCCTCGCCGTCGTGCTGCTCTACTGGCGCCGGCTGCTGGACGTCAAGCTGCTGACGAAGGCGGCGGTCGCGTTCCTGCCGACCGGGATCGTCGGCCTCACGGTCTACAAGATCGTGAAGGGGTACCTGCTCGGGAACGTGCGCGTCGTGCTCGCGTCGCTGCTGGTGGGCGGGATCGTGCTCGTGCTCTTCGACCGGCGGTGGCGCGAGGACGAGCGCGAGCCCGACCTGGACGCGATCACCTACGGGCAGGCGCTGGCGATCGGCCTGTGCCAGTGCGTGGCGATGATCCCGGGCGTCTCGCGCTCCGCGGCCACGATCGTCGGCGGGACGCTGCTCGGCGTGCCGAAGCGCACCATCGTCGACTTCTCGTTCATCCTCGCCATCCCGACGATGGCGGCGGCGACCGGCTACGACCTGCTCAAGAGCCACGGCGACCTCGCCGGCCACGGCCCAGAGCTCGCGATGGGCTTCGTCGTCAGCTTCATCACCGCGCTGCTGGCGGTGAAGGGCTTCCTCGCGCTGCTCAAGGGCCGCGGCTTCGCGTCGTACGGCTGGTACCGCATCGTGCTCGCCGTGGCCTTCTTCTTCGTGTTCGTGCGCTGAGCCGGGTGGACCGCGCGACCGATCGCTACGACGGCGTCGACGCCGCGGCGCTGGCGCACGCCCTGGGCGTCCCGCGCGTCGTCGCCTTCGACCGCGTGGGCTCGACGATGGACGTCGCCCACGCGCTGGCGGCCGAGGGCGCGCCGGCGGGCACGCTGGTGCTGGCGGACGCGCAGACGGGCGGCCGCGGGCGCGCGGGGCGGCGCTGGGTGTCGGCGCCGGGGGCCGGCATCTGGATGACGCTCCTCGAGCGCCCCGCCGACGCCGGCGCGCTGGAGGTGCTCTCGCTGCGCCTGGGGCTCGCGGCCGCCGTCGCCGTGCAGCCGTTCGCGGATGGCACGGTGCAGGTGAAGTGGCCCAACGACCTGCAGATCGCGCGGCGCAAGCTGGCGGGCGTGCTGGTGGAGGCGCGGTGGCGCGACGCGCAGCCCGAGTGGGTGGCGATCGGCGTGGGGCTCAACGTCGCGGCGCCAGCCGACCTGCCCGGGACCGCGGGCCTGCGCGCCGGCGCCGTGCGGCCGGCCGTGCTGGCGGCGCTCGTGCCCGCGCTGCGCGAGGCGGCCGCGGCGCGCGGGCCGCTGACGCCCGAGGAGCTCACCGCCTACGCGGCGCGCGACGCGCTGGCCGGTCGGCGGATCGTGGCCCCCGTGGCCGGCATCGTGCGCGGGGTCGCGCCCTCCGGCGAGCTGCGGGTCGCGCCCGACGACGGGGCGGAGCACCGGCTGCGGCAGGCGACGATCACGCTCGCGGACTGACCGCGCCGCGTCCGAGACGCGCCGCTGTCAGCACGACAGACCCGTCGCGCGCGGCGCTGTCGGATCGACGGACGGGGCGGGCAACGGCCTGTCGGAACGGCACGCGACACGTATCGCAAGGCGTTGCGTCGCAGCGACTTACGGACGAGCGCGCGAGGCGCGTCGGGGGTTGACGCCCTGCGGGTCGCGCCATAGGTTCGTGCGCGTTGGCACTCACTGAGGGTGAGTGCTAATAACCAACCCACTTCCAATTCGGAGAGGCGCAAGCAATGGCCACCAAGAACGCCGTCGCCGTGAAGCCCCTGGCCGATCGGGTCGTCGTCCGCGCGCTCGAGGAGACCGAGCAGATGCGCGGCGGGCTGTACATCCCCGACACGGCGAAGGAGAAGCCGCAGCAGGGGGAGATCATCGCCGTCGGCCCCGGCAAGTTCGACGACAAGGGCAACCGCGTGCCGATGGACGTGAAGGTCGGCGACAAGGTGCTCTACGGGAAGTACAGCGGCACCGAGGTCACGCTCGACAACGAGCAGTACCTCATCCTCCGCGAGGCGGACGTCCTCGCGATCGTCGGCTGAGCCGCGCTCCGGCGCCGCGCCCGACTCGATCGCTCGCAGGTTTTTCCGTTTCTCCCGTCGGACTCTTCGAACCCTCCATCAGCTCACGCTGAGGACGCACTGACATGGCTGCGAAGGAACTGCACTTCAACACCGACGCGCGCGCTGCCCTGAAGCGCGGCGTCGACCAGCTCGCCGAGGCGGTCAAGGTGACGCTCGGCCCCAAGGGCCGGAACGTCGTCATCGACAAGAAGTTCGGCGCCCCCACGGTGACCAAGGACGGCGTCACCGTCGCCAAGGAGATCGAGCTGTCGGATCCGCTCGAGAACATGGGCGCGCAGATGGTGAAGGAGGTCGCGACCAAGACGTCGGACAACGCCGGCGACGGCACGACGACGGCGACCGTCCTCGCCCAGG
>CBHYLO010000097.1:0-10429 GCA_966128675.1 uncultured bacterium
GCGGGCGTCGCGTGCGCGAGCACGTGCGCCAGGTCGGCCTCCGGCAGCCGCGCGTGCGGCACGCTCAGCGCGCCTCGCCGCGGCAGAACGCGCGGATGCTCTCCGCCACCCACGCCAGCATCGGCTCCGTCAGCCCGGGCCACACGCCCACCCAGAACGCGCCGCGCATCACGCGGTCGCTGTTCGCCAGGTCGCCCACCACGCGGTAGGTCAGCCCGCGGTACGCCGGCTGCCGCACCAGGTTCCCGCCGAACAGCAGCCGCGTCGCGATCCGCCGCGCCTCCAGGAACTGCACCAGCGCGTCACGGCCGAACGGGGCACCGTCGCGGACCAGCACGGGGAACCCGAACCAGCTCGGCTCCGACTCGGCCTGCGGCTCGGGCAGGAGCAGCACGTCGTCGAGGTCCGCCAGCGCCGCGCGCAGCCAGGCGAAGTTCGCGCGCCGCGCCGCCACGAAGCCCGGCAGCCGCTCCAGCTGCGCCACGCCCACCGCCGCCTGCATGTCGGTCGCCTTCAGGTTGTAGCCGACGTGCGAGTACGTGTACTTGTGGTCGTAGCCGCACGGCAGCTCGCCCAGCTGCCAGCCGAAGCGCTTGCCGCACGTGTTGTCCTTCCCCGGCTCGCACCAGCAGTCGCGGCCCCAGTCGCGGAAGCTCTCCACCAGCGTGCGCAGCGCGGGCGCGTTCGTCAGCACCGCGCCCCCCTCGCCCATCGTGATGTGGTGCGCCGGGTAGAAGCTCACCGTCGCCAGGTCGCCGAACGTCCCCACCGGCCGCCCCGCGTACGTCGCGCCCACCGCGTCGCAGCAGTCCTCCACCAGCCGCAGCCCGTGCCGCTTCGTGAACGCGGTGACGGCCGCCAGGTCGAACGGGTTGCCGAGCGTGTGCGCGATCATCACCGCGCGCGTGCGGTCGCTGCGCGCCTGCTCCAGCTGCGCGACGATCGGCCCGTACGTCCCCAGCTCGACGTCGATGAAGACGGGCACCAGCCCGTTCTGGAAGATCGGGTTCACCGTCGTCGGGAAGCCCGCCGCGACCGTGATCACCTCGTCCCCCGGCCGCAGCCGGTCGTCCAGCGACGGCGACGTCAGCGCCGACAGCGCCACCAGGTTGGCCGAGGAGCCCGAGTTCACCAGCGTCGCGTGCCGAACGCCGCACGCGCGGGCGAACGCGCGCTCGAACTGCGCCGCGAAGCGCCCCGTGGTCAGCCAGAAGTCCAGCCCCGCGTCCACGAGATGCTGGATCTCGCGCGCGCCGAACACCTTGCCCGACACCGGCACCGGCGTCTCGCCCGGCACGAACGCGCGTGCGGGAAACGCCTCCGCATGGTACTCGGCCACCAGCGCGAGGATCTGCGCGCGCAGCGCGTCCGCGCGCGAGGGCGCGTCGGCCGACTCGGCGTCCAGCAGGGGCAGCGGCTGCGTCATGATGCGCTGCCGACGCGCGCTCGTGGCGCGTGGTGGTCGCCCAGGAACGCGCGGTACCACGCCACCGTGCGCGCCATGCCCTCGTCCAGCGTGTAGTGCGGCCGCCAGCCGAGCACGCGCCGCGCCTTCTCGGCCGACAGCCACTGGTGCGGGATCTCGTGGCGCGCCTCGTCGCGCACGTCGGGCTCAAGGTCCGAGCCCAGCGCGTCCAGGATGCGCCGCGTCATGTCGAGCACCGTCACCTGCAGCTCGTTCGAGAAGTTGAATGCCTCGCCCGCCAGCGCCGGGCGCGCGCGCAGCGCCTCCGCCAGCTCCAGGTACGCCGCGACGCCGTCCTCGACGTAGAAGTAGTCGCGCACCAGCGTGCCGTCCGATCGGATCACCGGCCGCTCGCCGCGCAGCACGCTGCGCACGGTGCCCGGCACCAGGCGGTTCCAGTTCAGGTCCCCGCCGCCGTAGAAGTTGCCGCAGCGCGTGATGGCCACCGGCGTGCCGTAGGTCGCCGCGTAGCTCTGCGCGATCAGGTCCGCGCAGCTCTTGCTGACGTCGTACGGGTGGCGTCCCTGCAGCGCCGCCTCCTCCGCGTACGGGAGAGTGTCGTGCGCGCCGTACGCCTTGTCCGAGCTCGCGAACACGACCGCGCGCACCAGCGGCGAGCGGCGGCACGCCTCCAGCACCGTCCACGTGCCGCGGACGTTGCTGTCGAACGTCGAGACGGGATTGCGGTTCGCGGTGCCGACCACCGTCTGCGCCGCGAGGTGGAACACGCAGTCGATCTCGTACTCGCCGAGCGTGCGCTCCACGAGCGCCTGGTCCTGGATCTCGCCGCGCACCACGCGCACCCGAGTCGCCAGGTCGCCGCCCAGCACCGCGCTCGCGGGCACCCAGTCGCGCACCAGGCACACGACGTCGGCGCCCGCGTCCACCAGCGCGCGCACCAGCCACCCGCCCAGCAGCCCGGTGGCGCCGGTGACGAGCGTCGGGCGGTCGCGCCAGAAGCCCGGCGTGCGGGCGGCGGGAACGGAGGCGTTCGCTTCGACCATCGCGCTCAGCCTCGCGCGCGCGCGGCGTGCGCCCACGGCGCCTGCCCCGACGCCCAGAGCGACTCCAGCAGCCGCACGTCGCGCAGCGTGTCCATCGGCTGCCAGAACCCCTCGTGCCGGAACGCGCGCAGCTGCCCCTCGGCCGCCAGGCGCTCCAGCGGCTCGCGCTCCCACAGCGTGGCGTCGCCGTCGATGTAGTCCAGCACGGCCGGCTCCAGCACGAAGAAGCCGCCGTTGATCCACCCCTCGCCGATCTGCGGCTTCTCCTCGAAGTGCGCGACCGCGTCGCCGTCGAGCGCCAGCCCGCCGAAGCGCGACGGCGGGCGGACCGCCGTGACGGTCGCCAGCCGGCCGTGCGCGCGGTGGAACGCGACCAGCTGGCCCACGTCCACGTCGGCCACGCCGTCGCCGTACGTCATCAGGAACGGCGCGTCGCCCACCCACTCGCGCAGGCGGCGGATGCGCCCGCCCGTCTGCGTCTCGGCCCCCGTGTACACCAGGTGCACCAGCCAGTCCTCGGCGTCGCCGCCGTGCATCCGCGTCGTGCCGTCCGCCAGGTTGATCGAGAAGTTGCGGCCGACGTAGTGGTAGTGCAGGAAGTAGCTCCGCACGACCTCCGCCCGGTAGCCCAGCGCGACGACGAACTCGGTGAAGCCGTGCGCCGCGTAGTGCTGCATGATGTGCCACAGCATCGGGCGGCCGCCGATCTCCACCATCGGCTTCGGCTTGAGCGCGGTCTCCTCGGACAGGCGGGTGCCGAGTCCTCCGGCGAGGATGAGGACCTTCACGAGAGACGCCGTGGGGAGTGGCGGGGGAGGGCGGGAGACCGGTCCCGGCCGACGCGGCGGGCGGACCGGCCCCTGCGGCGCGGGAGGGGCGCGCGGACCCGCGGCGCGGGGCCCGTGCGCGCAGGACGAGGCATGTGACAGACATGCAACCTCTTGGTCGCCTCGAAGCCTGTCAATCGTCGCGCGCCGCCCCCTCGCGCACCGGTGACGCGGCCGCCGGTGACGACGGCGGCCCGGCGCTCCCGGCCGCGATCGGCCACACGACCGCGGCGAAGGCGCCGACGCGCACGGGGTCCGGCGCGCCCAGGCCGTAGACCCGCCGGAGTGCCTGCTCGTCGGCGGCGTTGTCGACGTACGGGACGGCGACGAACCAGAGCCGCTCGCCCTGCAGGTGCAGGACGTCCGCCGTCGCCACCACGCGCGGCGTCAGGGCCGGCCGGGGCGACAGCGTGCGCCGCCCGAGCGAGTCGAGCGGCCCCACGGAGAAGCCCACGGCCTGCTCGTTCCGCACCTGGACGCCGCCGCCGCGCCGGCGCAGCCGGTCGGCGACGCGCTGCTCCAGCACCGCGAACTCGGTGAACTGGAGGTTGTAGATGCTCTGGTCGCGCCCGTGGCCGCAGCAGCTGCGCGGCAGGGAGTTGAGGCGGAGCAGCGCGGTCTCGCCGACGTCGAACGTGCCCCACAGCCACCGCGACACCGGGTCGACGGTGTGGAAGATCGAGAGCGCGAACGCGCCGCACACCAGGGCGTAGGCGCCGGCGCGCACCCGCGGCCCGACGCCGAGCCGCAGCAGGGCGAGCGCGAAGGCGGCCAGGAGCAGCGGGTACGCCGGGAGCACGTAGCGCGGGATCGCGCCCACCAGCGCCCGGCTCACGAGGTAGGCGGAGCCGGCCAGCAGCAGGCCGACCGCGAGCGCCGCCCGACGGTCCACCAGCGCGTCGGGCAGCGCGCGCCGGCCCCGCTCCGCGCCCTGCCGCCAGTGCACCAGCAGCGCGGCCGCCACGACGAGCGTCAGCACCCAGTGGAACTGCAGGACGAAGATGTCGGCGAGAAAGCCCTGGGCCAGGAAGCTGAACTGCGGCCACATCAGCTCCGCCAGGATGTCGCGGATCCCGTACCCCTTCCAGAACACCGGGCCGGCGTCCGGCGCGGCGCGGCGGCGGAGCATGTCGAGCGCGAAGAGCGCGAGCGGAGCGGCGGCGACCAGCACCGCGCCGACCCACCGCGGCGACCGGACGAAGGGCGCGACGCGCGCCCGCAGCGGCACGAGCAGCAGCGCGAGCGCCAGCGCGCCCGCCGCCAGCCCGAGCACCGGCATGCGCCGGTCGAGCGGCGCGAGGGCGACCGGGGCGCACGCCACCAGCGCCGCCAGCACGACGGCGCGGCCGACGCGCGGCGGCACGGCGTCGTCCGCCGCGAACTGGCCGGCGTACACCGCCACCAGCAGTCCGTACAGCAGCACCCCCGACTCCTTGCTGAAGCACGCCAGCGTCCCGAAGGCCGCCATGACGAACGGGCGGCGCTCCATCGCGGCGGCCGTCGCGGCGAGCAGGAAGACCAGGACGCCGAAGTCCAGGTTGATCTGCAGCACCGCGGACAGGACGACCGGGTGCAGCACGAACGCCGCCAGCAGCCAGGCGCGATCGGGGCGCGCCTCGGCGCCCGGCAGCACGCGGCGCAGGAGCCGCGCGAACGCCGCCCACGCGAGCGCCAGCAGCGCGGCGTTGACGGCCAGCATGAGCGGGAAGCTGCCCGGCGCGAGCCGCTGCACCGTCGCGAGCATGCCGACGTACGCGTACGACGGATGGTTGGCGCAGCGGAGCGCGTCGAACGACCACGGGCCCGACGCCGCGGCCACGACGCAGTCGGCGTAGATGCGACCGTCCCAGAGCGGGACGTACCCGGCGCGGCCGAGCAGCGCCCAGGCGACGAGTGCGACCGCGCACGCGACCGCGACCCTGGCGATCGTCGTCATGACGCGTCGGGCCGCGCGATCGTGCGTCCCTCCGGCTGCCTTCGTCCGACGAGCCGGGTCACGCGCGCCAGCAGCGGCGGGAACCGCCCCTCGTTCGGCCGGCGCATGATCAGCAGGAGCGCGGGCAGGTAGAAGAACAGCACCAGCAGGTCGCCCGCGCCGTGCTGCAGCGCGACCGTCGACGGCGCCGTCTCCGCGAGCCGCACCTGCAGCGCCGACGCGACGAACGAGCCGAGCGCCATCGGGACGAGCGCGCCGATGCCGGCGGGGATCAGCAGGAAGTACAGCCCCTCGTAGATCACCGTCGACTGCGGCACGCAGGCGAGGGCGACCAGCAGCCGCGCCTCGGGACGGCGCCAGCGCGCGAGGGCGAGGAGCACGAGCGGGCCGCCGACGCGCCAGTGGGTGATGGGTGCCGAGATGTGCGGCGCGTCGCGCACGGCGGCGAGCCAGCCGAGCGGCCACTGGGGATAGATGGCCAGGCTCGCGGCGAGCAGCACCAGCCCGGTCCCGACGGCGACGAGGATCGGCGCGTCGCGCTCCGACGCCGCGAGCGCCGCGACGCCGACGGTGGGCTTCACCGCGGCGACGAAGGCGAGGGGCGCGAGCAGCAGGCTCGCGGCGACCATCGGCGACCACTGGCCCGACATCGCCGCGTTCTGGAACGGCGCGGAGCACAGGATGAGCAGCCGCCACCAGCCCTGGCGCGTCACCGCGAACGCCAGGAGCGCCGCGCTCGTGGCGATGAACAGCGCGCGCGCGACGGCGAGCGGCAGCGCGGCGAGCGGCGCGACCGCGACCAGCGCCGTGCCGGGATAGTAGAGCGGGAACTGCCAGTCGAAGGCGCGGCCCGGCCCGACCGCGGCGTACGGGTCGCCGCCGCCGAGCATCACGCGGGCGGCGAACCAGAGGTGGTCGAAGTCGTTCGGGTGCGGGCCGTTCGCCCAGGGGCCCCGCCGGTAGAGCGAGAGCGCGAACGCCGCGGCCGCGAGCGCGGCCACCACGCGCGCGGCGGTGGGCGGACGCTCGGTCGAGCCGATGCGGGCGAGAAGTCGGGAGACGGCGCTGCGCTCTGCCATGGACGGGTGGACGACGCGTACGGCGCTCGGGTCACCCGATCGTGACCTGCGCTCGCTCGGCGGCCAACCTGGGTCCGGCGCGCGTGCGCCGCAACCGGCCGCCGGCGGCGCGACGGCGACGCCTTGCCCGCGGCGCACTGGATCGTCAAGCTCCTGTCATCTCCTACCCCGCCCCATGTCCCCTCCCGCGCTGGACGTCCGCTCCGTCGTGAAGCGGTACGCCGACCACACCGCCGTCCGCGATCTCTCGCTCCGCGTCCCGACGGGCGTCGTGTACGGCCTCCTCGGCCCCAACGGCGCCGGCAAGACGACCACGATCCGCATGCTCCTCGGCATCATCGCGCCGGACGAGGGGACGATCGAGGTGCTCG
The DNA here is from genome assembly GCA_966128675.1 of uncultured bacterium. GTDB lineage: Bacteria > Gemmatimonadota > Gemmatimonadetes > Gemmatimonadales > Gemmatimonadaceae > Roseisolibacter. The sequence goes on from CBHYLO010000097.1 coordinate 6,683, forward strand.
GCCGCCCGCACATGGAGCGCGGAGTGCTCGACCGCGTCGGCTACCTCCCCGAGGAGCGCGGCCTGTACAAGAAGATGCAGGTGCGCCGCGTGCTCGTCTTCCTCGCCGCGCTCAAGGGCGTCGCGCGGAAGGACGCCGAGCGGCGCATCGACGAGTGGCTCGACCGGCTGTCGCTGCGCACGCCCGAGAAGGACTGGGGCGAGCAGCGCGTCGACGAGCTGTCGCGCGGCATGCAGCAGAAGGTGCAGTTCATCGGCACGCTGCTGCACGACCCCGACCTGGTGATCCTCGACGAGCCGTTCAGCGGGCTCGATCCGATCAACGCGCAGGCGCTCAAGGACACCGTCGTCGAGCTGCGGAAGCGCGGCAAGACGGTCGTCTTCTCGACGCACCTGATGGACAACGCCGAGCGGCTGTGCGACGCGGTGTGCATCATCGCGCGCGGCGAGAAGGTGCTGGACGGCGGCGTGGCCGAGGTGAAGGCGGCGCACGGCGGCCGGCAGGTCGCGCTGGCGCTGGCCGGCGGCACCGAGGCGTCGCGCAACGGCGTCGGCGAGGTGCTGGCCGACCGCACGCTCGTCACGCGCGTGGACGACCACAATCGCTACCTCGACCTGGAGCTGGCGCCGCACGCCGACCCGCAGCACCTGCTCGCGCGGCTCGTCGCGATCGGCGCGCCCATCAGCCGCTTCGAGCTGGTGCAGCCGTCGCTCCACCAGATCTTCCTCGAACGCGTCGGCGCCACGGGCGTCGAGGCGGGGATGACGGGCCATGGGTGACTTCGAGAAGCTGAAGGCGATCGTCGCGCGCGAGTTCATGGAGCGCGTGCGCACCAAGTGGTTCTTCATCATCACGCTGCTGGGGCCCGTGCTCCTCAGCCTCCTGCTCTTCCTGCCGGCGTGGCTGGCGTCGCGCGACCGCACGTCGCGCGCGTCGGGACCCATCGTGGTGCTCGACGCGACGGGCGCCGGCGTGGGCGAGCGCGTGCGCCAGGCGCTGTCGGCGCCGGCCTCGGGGCTGCCGCCGGTCATCGGCGCCGCCGCCCGCGCGACGATCCCCGTCGACGTGCGCGCGACGACGCTCGACTCGCTCGCGCACGCCGAGTCGCTGGCCACGCGCGCGGTGATGGACAAGGCGGCGCAGGGCTACCTCGTCATCGGCCCGCGCGTCTTCGACGGCGACTCCGCGCGCTACTCGGGACGCAACGCGACGTCGGTGGGCGACATGGCGCGCCTCACGACCGCCGTGCGCACCGCGCTGCTCGACGTGCGCCTGGAGCGCGCCGGCGTGCCGCCCGAGCGCATCCGCGAGGTCACGCGCTACCGCGGCGGCCTGAAGACCGAGCGGCTCACGGAGCGCGGGCGCGGCGGCTCCGGCGAGGCGAACCTCGCGCTGGCGCTCGGCGTGTCGTTCCTGCTGTACATCTCGATCGTGCTCTACGGGCAGAACGTGCTGCGCGGCGTGCTGGAGGAGAAGACGACGCGCGTCGCGGAGGTCGTGCTCTCCAGCGTGCGCTCCGACACGCTGCTCGCCGGCAAGGTGCTCGGCGTGGGCGCGGTGGGGCTGCTCCAGATCCTCGTCTGGATCGCGGGCACGCTGGCCGTCGGGCAGTACCTGGCGCCCTTCCTGATGCGCGGGCCCGTCGGCGGCGGCGCGGCGCCCGACACGTCGGCGGTGATGTCGGGCATCGACTTCTCGTTCGGCGCGGCGGCCGCGCTGCTCGTGTTCTTCGTGCTCGGCTACACCTTCTACTCGTCGCTGTACGCGGCGGCGGGCGCGATGGTGAACTCCGAGCAGGAGGCGCAGCAGGTGCTGCAGCCGCTGATCCTGCCGCTGGTGGCGACGGCGATGCTCATCCAGCCGGTGCTGCTCAACCCCACCGGCAACCTGTCGCGCTGGGCGGCGATCTTCCCGCTCTCGGCGCCCATCATCATGCCGCTGCGCATGAGCCTCACCCCGGTGCCGGCGTGGGAGGTCGCGCTGTCGGTCGCGCTGCTGATCGCGGCGTGCCTCGCGGCCATCTGGGCGGCGGCGCGCATCTATCGCGTGGGCCTGCTGATGTACGGCAAGCGGCCGACGATGCGCGAGCTGGCGCGGTGGATCGGACAGGCCGGGTGAGGCCGATGAGGCGGAGGACGGACGGGCGGAGGACGATGTAGCGAAGAACGATGGGGCGTGAGACGGAAAGGCGGACCCTTTGGCTTGCAGCTACACGCTCGAAGGATCCGCCTTTCCGTCTCACGCAGTATCGTCTTCCGCCGCTCCGTCCTCCGCCCGTCCGTCCTCCGCGTTCGGTTCCTAGCGAAAGTTGACGGTAATTCGCGCCCCGGGCGTGATCGTCACCGTCGTCTCCGCCGGCGCCAGCGTCCCGTGCGTCGTGCGCACCGACACGCGGTGCTCGCCGGGCGTCAGGCGCATCCACCGCGGCACGGCGCCGCGCGGGATCCCGTCCACGACCGCCATCGCGTCGGACGTCGGCGTCACCGGCACGATCATCAGCTCGCCCAGCCGCCCGCGCGCCTGCACGCGCGCCTCCTGCAGCTCCGGCGACACCGGCACCATCGCCGAGGTGACCACCGGCTCGCGCAGCCCGACGCCGATCAGGACCGCGTCCCACCGGTTGGAGAGGACGCTCGTCATCGTCGTCAGCGCGGCCGCCAGCGCCGTGACGCGCAGCCCCGAGCGGACGGCGGAGGGCTCCCGCGGCGGCGTCCAGTCGAACGGGTGGTCGCGCGGACGATCGGCCGGGAAGCCGCAGGCCGTCGCGAACGCCTCGGCGAACTCGCCGGTGGACTCGAAGCGCCACTGCGGATCGCGCAGCGTCGCGCGGTGCAGCGCCTCGTTCACCTCGGAGCTCAGCCCGTGGCGCAGCTCGCGCTCGGTGGCGACGTCGATGAGGTTGAACGCCAGCAGCGGCGTCGTGCCGATGCGCGCCTCGCGCACCTCGCCGGTCAGCAGCTCGTAGGCGATGAGCGCGAGCGCGTACTGGTCGACCTTGTCGGTGATCGGGAACTCGTCGCCGGCGCGCAGCTCGGGGGCGTGGTACGTCGGCGAGCGCGCGGGCAGCGGCTGCTCCTCCTGCAGCTCGGCGTCGTCGACGACGATGCGGAAGTCCGCGACCTGGCAGCGGCCGGTGGAGTCGAACAGCACCGCCTGCGGCGAGAGCGCGCCGTGCCAGACGCCCTGCTCCTTCGCGTACTCCAGCGCGGCGGCGATCTCGCGGACGATCGTCACGACCGCCTCGACCGAGAGCAGCTCGCCCGCGGCCTGCCGCGCCGCGAGCGTCCCGCCGGCGCAGTAGCGCCAGGCGCAGTACGCGACGTCGCCCTTCTCGCCCGCGGAGACCAGCGAGGTCGCGTGGCGGTGCTTGAGCCGCCGGGCGACCTTCGCCTCGCGCAGGCAGCGGCGGAACTCGATGTCGGCCGACGCGCGGTCGCGCGCCGCCACCTTGAGCGCGACCTGCCGGCGGCCCCGGAGCTCCTGCGCGTGCCAGACGACCCCCGACCGGCCGGTGCCCAGCAGGGCGAGCGGCTCGAAGTCGGCCTCGAGCTCCGCCGGGAACGCCGACGGAGCGCACGACGGCCCCACCAGCAAGGCGGGGCGCGCGAGGGCGAAGGGGATGGTGTCGGACACGGAACGTCGCGGGGGAAGGCACGCAGGGGGGCGCGCGTCCGGCCGACGCGCGTCCCGCCTGCCCACGACGACGACGGGGGCGGCGCGTCACGACGCGCCGCCCCCGCCCTGCCC
>CBHYLO010000098.1:0-10400 GCA_966128675.1 uncultured bacterium
GACCCGTTGACGACGTGCACGGTGCGCAACAACCGGCTGGACGAGGAGGACCTGGACCAGGACGGGCAGCTGAACCTCCCCGACGCGAGCGCGGACGGCGGCGAGCGGCTGCGGCGCTTCGTGGTGAATCTCAGCGACCGGCGCAGCTTCACGCGCGAGAACCCCAGCGCCTGCCAGACCGGCGCGACGCCGACCGTCGGCGAGGTGGCCGCGCTCGCGGAGCGCCGCTGCTGGGTGCTGGTGCGCGTGCCCTTCCGCGCGCCGAGCGACTCCACGGACGGCTTCAGCATCCGGCGCGTGCGGTCGCTGCGGCTGACGATGGTGAGCGGCGACGAGGCGCCCGACAGCGCGTTCACGACGACCGCGCTGGCGCGGCTGCGGCTGGTGGGCGCGCCGTGGCTGCGGCGCACCGACCGCGCGGCCGTCGGCATCGCCGGCGACTCGCTGGGCGCGCAGGGGAGCTGGGTGATCGCGGGCGTGGTGGGGACGCAGGATTCGACGGGGCGCGTGCCGTACCAGTCGCCGCCGGGCGTCACCGACGAGACGGACGAGCGCCGCACGGGGCTGGAGGCGACGGCGGTGCAGGTGAACGAGCGCGCGCTGCGGCTGCAGGCGGGCGCGGCGGGTGGCTCGCTCGGGCTGTACGAGCGCGCGGAGGCGTACTTCCGCTTCCCCGAGGGCGCCAAGAACCTGATGACGTACAAGACGCTCCGCCTGTGGATGCGCGGCAACGGCGCCGGCTGGGGCGTGAACGGGGAGCTGAACGCGTACGTGAAGCTCGGCCGGGACGAGCACAACTTCTACGTCTACCGCACGCCGGTGAACGCGGGCCCGTCGCGCGAGTCGTGGCTGCCCGAGGTGCGCGTCGACTTCAACCGCTTCTACCGGCTGCGCGCGGCGGTGCAGGAGGCCTACCTGCGCGGCGGCATCGCGCAGCAGTACCGGTGCACGGGCGTGGACGCCGCGCTGGTGGAGCGCTCGGGGCTTCCGCGCGGCTTCGCGGCGAACCGCTACGCGGCGTGCGAGGACGGCTATCTCGTCTACACCGTGGAGCCGAACGTCACGCCGCCGAACCTCGCGTCGGTGCAGGAGCTGGCGGTGGGCTTCGTGCGCGTGGACACGCTGGCGCGCGGCGGCTCGCCGATCGCGGCGGGCGACACGCTGGAGCTGTGGGTCAACGACCTGCGCCTGAGCGACGTCGAGGACACGCCGGGGATGGCGGGCGAGTTCGGGCTCGCGGTGCAGGCGGGCGACCTGGCCGACGTGCGCGTGAACGTGACGCGGCGCGACCCGTACTTCCGGCAGCTGGGGGAGACGCCGACCTTCGCGACGGCGAACGCGATCGACGTCGGCGCGTCGGTGCGGCTCGACAAGCTCGTGCCGGGCGCGCGCGGCTTCGCGATGCCGCTGACGGTGAGCTACCAGCAGACCGACGCGGCGCCGACGTTCCTGGCGAACTCGGACCTGCGCGGCGAGGACTTGACCGGGCTGCGCACGCCGCGCGACGCGACGACGAGCGTGGCGTTCACGGTGAAGCGCGCGACGCCGGTGACTGGCACGCCGTGGGCGCCGCTCCTCAACAACCTCGCGCTGACGTCGACGTGGACCAGCGGCGGGTCGCGCAGCGCGTTCCAGCGCGCGCAGCGCGACGGCTTCACGCTGCGCGCGGACTACGACCTGGTGCCGGCGGCGCGGTCGCTGGGGCTGATCGGCGGCGCGTTCCGGTGGACGCCGACGACGCTCAAGCTCACGAGCCTCCTGGTGCGGACGGGCAACGGGCAGGAGGCGTTCCTGAAGCCGGTCGTGGCGTTCGACGACACGGCGCGCGTCGTGAACGGGCTCGATCACGTGTGGCGCAACGGGCTGGTGGTCGAGTTCCAGCCGACGCCGGCGCTCACCGCGCGCTGGGACGCGAGCACGCTGCGCGACCTGCGCGACTACCCGTCGTCGGGCGGCGGTCTCGACTCGCTGGCCGACGAGCGCAGCGCCGCCGCGCGCGCGGACCGCGAGCGCCTCGCGGGGCTGGACGTGGGGCTGGAGCGCGAGCGCGCGATGGCCGGGCAGCTGCGCTTCGCGCCGGCCCTGCGCGGCTGGGTGCAGCCGCGCGCGGAGGTCGCGACCTACCACACGACGACGCGCGACCCGAACGCGAGAGCGCTGCTGCACGTCGGCGAGGAGCTGGGCGACTCGACGGGCGCGCTGCGCCTGCCGCGCCGCATCGGCACGACGCAGGTCGCGTCCGCCGGCGCGACGGTGGACCTGGGGCGCGCGCTGTTCGGCGCCGCGCCGCCCGCGCCGCCCATCGTGCCGCCCGTCGTGCCGCCCGTCGTGCCGCCCGTCGTGCCGCCCGCCGTCCCCGACTCCGCGCCGCGGCTCGCGCCCGACACCACGCTCCGTCTCGCGCCGCCGACGCTGCGCGCGCGCATGCGCCGCGCGCTGCAGCCGGTGGACGTGCGCGTGGAGCGCACGCTCTCCTCCAACCTCGACGCGACGGCGCTGGACCCGAGCCTCGGCCTGCAGCTGGGATTCGGCGGGCTGGGGGCGTTCCGCACGCCGGGCGGCCGCAACGCGACCGCCGCGGGCGCCGTGACGCGCCTCGTGCTCGCGCACACCGTCGGGCTCCCGCTCGGGTTCTCGCTCACGAACCGGATGGAGACGGGCGGCACGCGGAGCTGGTGGCGGCGCGCGGCGACCGACCGGCAGGCGGAGGCCGACGGCACGCAGCGCACGATCCCCGACCTGTCGCTGCGCTGGAACTGGCGGCCGGCGTTCGCGGACGACTGGATCGAGACGGTGGGCGCGAACGCGCGCATGCTCTGGCAGCGCACGCGCGCGGTGTCGCCGGCCGACTCGGGCGCGCCGCTCGACACGCGCGCGGTGACGTCGCGCAGCTACCCGATCACGGGCAACGTGGTGTGGAAGGCGTTCGGCGGCTTCACGACGGGCGGCGGCGTGGCGCTCACGCGCCGGCTGGACGACGTGCCCGGCAGCCGCACGGACGTGCAGACGCGCGAGACGAACGTCGAGCTGACGAAGGCGTTCACCGCGCCGACGCGCTGGAACCTCCGCAGCCCGATCCGCACGCGCCTCGGCTGGCAGGACGGCGGGACGGAGACGCTGCTGCTGCCGCGCGACGCGTTCGGGCAGGTGCTCGCCGACGAGGCGCTGCGCGTGGTGCAGGCCGACAACGGGCGGCGCGCGCTCTCGTTCAGCGCGAACTCGGACGTGGCGGAGACGCTGACGCTGAGCCTCAACGGCACGCACGTGACGACGTTCAACAACAACTTGAACCAGCGCATCTCGCAGACCGTGTTCAGCGCGGTCCTGCAGCTGAGCTTCGGGGCGGCGCAGCTGAGGTAGGGCGCTGCGGGCAGCGGGCTGCGGATCTCCCGACCTCGGGACGCCTCGGCGCGCCGGCCCTGTTGCCTGTTGGGGAGGCTACGGATGCTCCGGATCGGAACGGATCATTCCGATCGCTCCTCGGAATGCACGGAGCGTCGCCGCCACGCGGAGCGATCCGTCTCATCCGCTCGATCCGGAGCATCCGTAGCCCAACGAGTAGTTCGTGAATGCCGACCGCGTTGTCGGCCGCCGAGGGCACCGAGCAGGATCCGCAGCCCGCAGCCCGCAGCCGCCGGTTACCCGCTGATCGTCCAGAGCACCATCTGCGTGTACAGCACGCGCACGTCATACGGCGGGATGGTGACGGGCGCCGTGGGGATGCCGGAGACGACGCCGTGCGACTCGTCGACCTGCAGCTGCGCGCGCCAGCCGCCGGTCGGGGGCGCGGTCGGCAGCAGGTCGCGCGGCACGACGATCTCCGCGGGGGGATGGCCCGTGCCGCGGTAGTTGAGCGTTCGAACGCCGAAGATCGACAGCGCCCACGTCCGCGCCGTCACCGTCTCGTCGCCCGGCGCGATCGCGAGATGCAGCCGGAGCGCGCCGTCCGCGCCCACGCGCACCGTGTCGGGGTCGAGCGCGCGCACCGTCGTGATGCGCACGCGCGGGCGGTTGGGCGTCAGGCCGGCGACCGTCGGCGCGTCGATCGTCAGCGGCTCGCGGCCGAGGACCGTGCCGAGTCGCACCGACGTCCACTGGAGGTGCCGCGTGCCGACGTCGTCGCTCGGCCCCCCGAACGCGAACGTGCGCCCGCCCACCTGCAGCGGCGACTGCACCTCGCGCAGCGCGCCGCGCGCGTCGCGCCCGGCGACGACGTTGCCGCCGATGGTCGCGACGCCGAAGCTGTCGGCGCGCGTGGGGGCGAGCACCGACACCGTGACGAACGCCATCGCCGGCGTCGCGTCGTCCGGGCCCGTGCTGCTCTCGCAGCCCGCGAGCGGCAGCGCCAGCGGGACGGCGCATACGACCGTGCGTGCGACGGCGCGTGCGGCGGTGGGTGCGAGGGCGGGCCTCACGGCACCACCGGCGCGAAGCGCAGCGACGAGAGCAGCGACACGCCGTACTCGTACGCGGTGTCGCCCGGTGCGGGGCGCAGGGTCGCCGACTCCGCGGTCACGTAGTACAGCAGGCGCGCGGACACCGGGCCGGTGCCGGGGAGGATCGAGGCCACCGGGAGCACGAGCTCGGGCGGCAGCGCGGAGACCCCCTCGACGCTGGTCGTGCGGTCGCCGCGTGCGAGCACCACCGTCCAGCGCGGCGCGAGGAGCGGCGGCTCGATGCGCGACGCGGGCGCGGCCACGCGCAGCCGCAGCTCGCCGCCGGAGAGCACGGGGGCCGTCCCCGCCGCGCGCCCGAGCCCCTCGAGGCGCAGCGTCGTCGACGCGATCCCGGCGATGCGCGGCAGCGTGAGCGTCACGACGCCGTCCGCGGGCCGCGTCGCGACCTCGCCCACGTACTCGACGTTCGGCTGCAGGTCGGGGACGCGCCCTTCGATCGCGGTGCCGTTCACGAGGAGGCGGCCGTCGTCGATGCGTCGCGGGCGCCCGCCCGCGCTGCCCGGCCAGAGGTAGCCGCGCACGGCCACCAGCCCGCCGGCGGGCGCGACGCGCACCGTCGCGGGCCCGGGCGGGTACGCGAGCGCCGGCGACAGCGTGTCGCCCGCGTCGAGCATCTCGACCGTGAGCTGGAGTCGCGGCTGCGCCCCGCCGTAGAGGGGCGGATCGTCCCAGATGCGGCAGGACGCGGCGACGGCGAGGAGGGGAAGGGCGGCGAGGCGCGCGACGCGCCGGGGGCGGAGGGACGGCACTGCGGAGGCGGGAGCGACGGACGGCGGGACGCGCGGCATCGCGCGGGACGGCCCTCCGAGTCTAGCGCGGGCGGGGCTAGCCGACCATCCAGAAGAGCAGGCTGGCGCGCTCGCCGCCGGTGGCCGCGCGCACGATGCGGTCGTAGGCGCGGGCGCCGGAGGCCGCGTTCGTGAAGACCGCGATGGCGCGCCCCGCCTCGGGATCGGCGACGACGAAGTTCTTGATGCTCCCGTTGTCGCCCCAGTGCCACGCGAGCGTGCGCGCGCCCGCGCGCTCGAGGCCCCAGCCGAGCCCCCACGCCAGCGCGTCGGTGATCTGCGTCTGCGGCCGCAGCTGCTCGGCGCGCAGCGCGGCCGGGAGCGCGAGCGGGCCGCCGGCGGCGAGCGCGCGGGCGAGGAAGGCGCCGTAGTCCGTCGCCGTCGTGAACAGCGAGCCCGCGGCGTTGGGCTGCGTCATCACGGGGACCGGCTTGCGCTGCGGGTTCGCGAGGCCGGCACCGCGGAGCGCGTCGGCGGCGGTCCACTCGCGCGGCGGCCGGCCCACGCGGTCGGCGACCTTCGCGAAGCCGCGGCCCATCTCGGCCAGCCCGTCGCGCGGGGTGGCGGGGTCGCCGTGCCCGCTCGCCACGATCCCCTCGAACGCCGGGAGCCAGACGAAGCTGGAGCGCTGCATCCCGAACGGCGCGAGCACCAGCTCCTCCATCGCCAGCGCGAAGGGCTGCGCGGTGACCTGCTCGACGACGCGCTGCAACAGGTAGTAGCCCTCGCCCGAGTAGCGGAAGCGCGCGCCCGGCTCGAACGCGGGCACCAGCGGCTCGTCGGTGAAGCGCCAGTTGGGGAAGCCGGTCGCGTGGCGCAGCACGTGGCGCGCGGTGACGGTGCGCGCCCGCGCGTCGGTCACGTCGGGGAGGTCGGCCTGCTCGACGAGCGGCCGGTCGAGCGCGAGGCGCCCCGCCTGCACGAGGCGCAGCGCCGCGTAGGCCGTCACCGGCTTGCTGAGCGACGCGGCCTCGATGACGGTGTCGGCGGTCATGGCGTCGGCGGTGCCCGCGCGCCGCACGCCGAAGCCCAGGCGCTGCGCGACGGCGCCGTCCTCCAGCACGACGATCGCGGCGCCGGGCACGCCCGTCCGCGCGAGCAGCGCGGGGATGGATGCCTGCAGCGCGGGCGAGAGGGTCCACGGTCCGTCGCGCAGCGCGGGCGCCGGCACGACCGCCGCCATCGGCGGGACGCCCGCCGCGCGCGCGCAGCCGGCGAGCGTGCCGGCGATCCCGGTGAGGAGGAAGGAGCGGCGGTCCACGGCGGGGCGGGGCAGGAGGCGCGTGCGTCGGGCGCCGGGTGCGCCCTCGTTCCTCAGACACGCCGCGCGCGGGGAGCGTTTCGCGTGCGCGTCGCGGGGAGCCGCCGTGCGGTGCGGCGATCGGGACGAAACGCGGTCGACCCGTACTCTAGCGGCGGTGCCCCCGGCGACCAGCCGCTTGCTCCTGAAGGCTCCGCATCCCAATGCGACGCGGAGTCCGACAGGCCACGTGCACGGCGCCCGACGACTCGGATCCCGGTCCCCAGGCCAGAGCGCTCATGATTCCCGCCGAACGGAAGGCGCTCCTCTTCCTCGCGACGCTCGGGCTGCTGGGCGTCGGGGCGCGCGTCGTCGGTGGACGCGAGGGCGACGCGCCGACGGGAGGCGAGACCGCGGCGCTCGACGCGCAGCTGGCGGCGGTGGACGGCGCGCTGGCGCGGGAGCGATCGGCGAAGCGGGCGCCGACGCGACCCCGGTCACCGAGACGGCGCCCCGGTGGCCAGCCGCGTGACGATCCAGGCCAGCCCTCGGGGCGTGCGGGGCGCGACCTGCCGCGTGCTCGCGCGTCTGTTTCGGGAGGTCCCGTGGAGGGGCCGATCGACGTGGACGTCGCCGACGCCGCGTCGCTCGAGGCCCTCCCCGGCATCGGGCCGGCGCTCGCGCGCCGGATCGTCGACGACCGTGCGCAGCGCGGCGCCTTCGGCTCGCTCGAGGGGCTCGGGCAGGTGCGCGGCGTCGGGCCGCGGCTGCTCGCGCGGCTCGCGGCGCACGTGACCTTCTCCGGCACTCCACGACCACCCGCTCGCCATGGCCGCCGCTCCGCTCTCCCTCGTCGCTGACCACCAGCGCATCGGCGAGCTCCTCGTGAAGGAGGGGCTCGTCACGCGCGAGCAGGTCGCGCGCGCGCTGCAGGAGCAGCAGGCGACCGGGATGCGCCTGGGCTACTGCCTCGTGAAGCAGGGGGCGATCGAGGAGACGACGCTCGTCAAGACGCTCGCGCGCCAGTACCGCATGCCCGCGGTCGACCTGGCGCGCTTCGAGGTCGACCCGCGCGTGCTGAAGCTCGTGCCCGCGGAGCTGGCGTCCAAGCACCTCGTCTTCCCGCTGAAGCGCGACGGGCGCACGCTGACGGTGGCGCTGGCCGACCCGTCGAACCCCGGCGTCCTGGACGACCTCAAGTTCATCACCCGCTACGACATCTTCCCGGTCGTCGCGGGCGAGTTCACGCTGCGGGCGCTGGTCGAGAAGCACTACGAGAGCGGCGACCAGCAGATGCAGTCGCTGCTGGCCGAGATCAGCGCCGAGGACGGCGACGTCGAGGTCCTCGAGAGCCCGGACGAGGAGGGCGGGAACGGGATGGCCGGGGTCGACGAGGCGCCGGTGGTGCGCCTGGTCAACGCCATCCTCACCGAGGCCGTGAAGCGCGGCGCGTCCGACATCCACGTCGAGTGCTTCGAGCACGAGCTGCGGGTGCGCTTCCGCATCGACGGCGCGCTGCAGGAGGTGATGAAGCCGCCGATGAAGCTGAAGCCGGCGCTCATCAGCCGCCTCAAGATCATGTCGTCGCTCAACATCGCCGAGCGGCGCGTGCCGCAGGACGGGCGCCTCAAGATCAAGGTCGGCAAGCGCGTCATCGACTTCCGCGTGAGCACGCTGCCGACGCTGTTCGGCGAGAAGATCGTGCTCCGCATCCTCGACAAGGGGAACCTGACGCTCGACCTGGAGACGTTCGGCATCGAGCCGGCGGCCGAGGTGGCGCTGATGGAGGCGATCTCGAACCCGTACGGGATGGTGCTCGTCACCGGCCCGACCGGCTCGGGCAAGACGACGACGCTCTACAGCTGCCTGTCGAAGATCAACGTCGGCGACACGAACATCATGACCGCCGAGGATCCCGTCGAGTACAACCTCTTCGGGATCAACCAGGTGCAGGTGCGCCCCGAGGTCGGGCTGACGTTCGCGGCGGCGCTGAAGGCGTTCCTGCGCCAGGACCCGAACGTCATCATGGTCGGCGAGATCCGCGACCTGGAGACGGGCGGCATCGCCATCAAGGCCGCGCTCACGGGCCACCTCGTGCTCTCGACGCTGCACACGAACAGCGCGCCGGAGACGGTGACCCGTCTCCTGGACATGGGGCTGGAGGCGTTCAACGTCGCCAGCGCCGTGAACCTCGTGCTGGCGCAGCGGCTCGTGCGCCGCATCTGCCCCAAGTGCAAGGTGCGCCGCCCCGTCGATCCGGTGGAGCTGGCGGCCGCCAAGGCGACCCCGAAGACGACGCTGCGCGAGCTGCGCTTCACGCAGGCCGCGCTCGACAACGCCAAGGCGCGCGCGACCCCGGAGGCCGCGCCGCTGCTGACGAACATCACGCTCGACAGCACCGTCTCCGACCTGCCGTGGTGGAAGGGCAACGGCTGCGACCACTGCGGCGGCACGGGCCTCAAGGGCCGCCAGGGCCTCTACGAGGTGATGGCGATGACCGGCCCGCTGCGGAAGCAGGTGCTCAAGTCGGCCGACGCCGCCGCGCTGCGCGACCTGGCGATCGCCGAGGGGATGCTGACGCTGCGCATGGACGGGTGGCTGAAGGTGATCAAGGGCGTCACCACCCTCGAGCAGGTCATCCGGGAGACCAGCGCATGAGCGGCGGCAACCCGAACGCCGAGCGACGAGCGCCGGGCGCCGAGCGTCTCCACATGGCGGGCTGCATCGCCAACTCCGTACACGATTCGGCGCTCGGCGCTCGGCGCTCGGCGCTCACTCCGTTGCCACACCGATGACCGCTCCCGCCGCCATTCCGTCCGCCGCCGCGCAGGCATCCGTCCTCCAGCTCAACCTCCGCGCCCTCCTCGAGGAGATGGTGAGCCGGGGCGCGAGCGACCTGCACATCACCGCGGGCGAGCGCCCCAAGCTGCGCATCGACGGCGAGATCGTGAACGCGATGTACGAGAGCACGCTCTCGCCGCGCGACACGATGACGCTCGCCTACTCGGTGCTGACGGACAACCAGAAGAAGCGGTTCGAGATGGAGGACGAGCTGGACTTCTCGTTCGGCATCCAGAACCTGGCGCGCTTCCGCGGCAACGCCTTCAAGCAGCGCGGCTGCGTGTCGCTCGCGGTCCGCCAGATCCCGTTCACGATCAAGCCGCTGGGCGACCTGGGGCTGCCGTGGCCGGTGGCGAACTTCGCCGACAAGCCGCGCGGGCTGATCCTCGTCACGGGCCCGACGGGCTCGGGCAAGAGCACGACGCTGGCGGCGCTGCTGGACAAGATCAACAAGGAGCGGCGGGGCCACATCATCACGGTGGAGGACCCGATCGAGTTCGTGCACCGCCACCAGAACTGCATCGTGAACCAGCGCGAGGTGGGGACGGACACGAAGTCGTTCAGCTCCGCGCTCAAGTACGCGCTGCGCGAGGACCCGGACGTCATCCTGATCGGCGAGATGCGCGACCTGGAGACGATCCAGGCCGCGCTGACGATCGCGGAGACGGGCCACCTGGCGTTCGCGACGCTGCACACGAACAGCGCGGCGGAGGCGATCAACCGCATCATCGACGTCTTCCCCAGCCACCAGCAGTCGCAGGTGCGGGCGCAGCTGTCGTTCGTGCTGGAGGGGATCGTGACGCAGACGCTGATCCCCAAGGCGACGGGGCGCGGCCGCGTGCTGGCGGCGGAGGTGCTGGTGGTGACGCCGGCGATCCGCGCGCTGATCCGCGACGACAAGGTGCACCAGATCTACAGCCTGATGCAGGGCGGCAAGAAGTTCGGGATGCAGACGCTGAACGACGCGCTGTACCAGCTCTACCTGAACAAGCAGGTGACCGCGGACGAGGCGGTGCGCGTGACGAGCCACCCGAACGAGTTCCTGCAGATGATCGGGCGCCCGCAGCTGGACGA
>CBHYLO010000099.1:0-10339 GCA_966128675.1 uncultured bacterium
AGCTGCCGAACGGCCTCAAGGTGATCCTCGCCGAGGACCACTCGGCGCAGGTCGTGACCGTCGACGTGTGGTACGACGTCGGCTCGCGGAACGAGCGCGCCGGGCGCACCGGCTTCGCGCACCTGTTCGAGCACATGATGTTCCAGGGCTCGGCCAACGTGAAGAAGGGCGAGCACTTCCAGCTCGTGGAGCGGGCCGGCGGCACCCTCAACGGCAGCACGCAGACCGACCGCACCAACTACTACCAGACGCTCCCGTCCAACCGCGTGAACCTCGGCCTGTGGATGGAGGCCGACCGCATGCGGTCGCTCGCCGTCACGGCCGAGAACCTGAAGAACCAGCAGGAGGCGGTGAAGGAGGAGCGCCGGCTGCGCATCGACAACCAGCCGTACTTCGGCGCCGTGCTGCAGGGGCTCACCGCCGCCTACGACGGCAGGAGCTGCTTCGCGTACGGCCACGAGATCATCGGCTCGATGGACGACCTGAACGCGGCGTCGGTGGCCGACGTGCAGGCGTTCTTCAAGCAGTACTACGCGCCCAACAACGCGACGCTCGTGGTCACGGGCGACTTCGATCCGGCCGAGGTGAAGCGGCTGGTCGCGCAGTACTTCGGCGACATCCCGCGCGTCGACGCGCCGCCGCCGGTGCAGTGTGAGCAGCCGTTCAACCCGGGCGCGCAGCGGCGCACGGTGACCGACGCCAAGGCCACGCTGCCGGCGTCGTTCACGCTCTGGCGCATCCCCGAGACGCGGCACGCCGACACGCCGGCGCTGACCTTCCTCGCGACCATCGTCGGCACGGGCGAGAGCTCGCGCCTCAACCGCGCCATCGCGCGCGAGGCGAAGGCCGCGCTCGGCCTGCAGACCTTCCTCAACATCTTCGGCAACACGCGCGGCCCGGGCACGTTCGGCGTGCTCGCCATCGCCAACCAGGGCGTGAAGGTCGACTCGCTGGAGAAGCTGCTGGCGCAGGAGATCGCGAAGATCGTCGCCGACGGCGTCACCGAGGCGGAGCTGGCGAAGGCGAAGAACGCCTACCTCGCGCAGACCATCGCCGAGCGGCAGACGTCGATGGGCCGCGCCGAGGCGCTGCACACGGCGACCATGTTCCTCGGCGGGCCGGAGGCGGTGAACACCGACCTGCAGCGCTACCTGAACGTGACGGTGGCCGACATCCAGCGCGTGGCGCGCACGTATCTCCGCCCGGAGAACAGCGTCGTCACGCTCATCACCCCCGAGACGCCCAAGCCGTGACGCGCCCCTCCCTGATCATCCGCGCCGGCGCGCTCACGCTCGTCGCCGCGTCGCTCGCGACGCCGCTCGCGCACCCGCTGGCGGCGCAGTATCCCACGCGCCCGCCCGCCGCGGCGGCCGTGAAGCCCGCGCAGTTCCCGCCGTTCCAGGAGACGGTGCTCTCCAACGGCCTGCGCGTCGTGCTCGTCGAGAGCCACCGCGACCCGATGGTCGCGTTCCGCCTCGTGGTGCCCGCGGGCAAGCTGTTCGAGGCGAAGGGCAAGGAGGGCACGGCCGACATGGTGGCCGGCCTCCTCACGAAGGGCGCGGGCCAGCGCACCGCCGACCAGATCGCCGAGGCGATCGAGGCCGCGGGCGGGTCGCTCACGGGCTTTGCCGACAACGACTTCCTCAGCATCGCCGGCGGCGTGCTCTCCACGCACGCGCCGCTCGCGTTCCAGCTGCTGGGCGACGCGGTCGCGCGGCCGACCTTCCCCGAGCAGGAGATCGAGCTGCTGCGCACGCAGACGCTCTCCGCGCTGACGCTGGAGCAGTCGCAGCCGGCGTCGATCGCGTCGCGGGTGTTCGACGCGGGCGTGTACGGCGCGCATCCGTACGGCCGCCGCGCCACGCCGGCGTCGGTGCGCGCGCTCACGCGCGCGGACCTCACCGCGTACCAGACGTCGCGCCTCAAGCCGCGCGGCGCGCTGCTGGTGGTCGCGGGCGACCTCACGCTCGACCAGCTGAAGGCGCTGGCCGAGCAGAGCTTCGCCGGCTGGACCGGCTATCCCGCCGCGGCGCCGACGTTCGGCGCGCCGCCGGCGCGCGCGCGCACGGAGATCGTGCTCGTGCACCGTCCCGGCTCGGTGCAGTCGAACATCGTCGTCGGCAACCTCACCGGCGGTCCCGCCGATCCCGCGCGCTACGCCGCGACGGTCGCCAACAAGGTGCTCGGCGGCGGCGCGGACGCGCGGCTGTTCGACATCCTGCGCGAGAAGAAGGGGTGGACGTACGGCGCGTACTCGGCGCTCACGCGGCCGCGCGGCACGGGCGCGTTCAGCGCGACGGCCGAGGTGCGCACCGAGGTGACGGACAGCGCGCTGGTCGAGCTGCTGGCGCAGCTGCGCCGGCTGGGCAGCGAGGCGGTGCCGGGCACGGAGCTGGAGAACGCGAAGGGCGCGCTCGTCGGCTCGTTCCCGCTCACGGTCGAGACGGCGCAGCAGGTGGCCGAGCGCGTGGCGGCGGTGAAGACGCTCGGGCTGCCGGCGGACTACCTGCAGACGTACCGCACGCGGCTCTCGGCGGTCTCGGCGCCGGTGCTGCAGCAGACGGCGCGGCGGTGGGTGCGTCCGGAGCAGTCGCTCATCGTCGTCGTCGGCGACGGCGCGAAGGTGTACGAGAAGCTGAAGGCGATCGCGCCCGTGCGCATCGTGAACCCGCAGGGCGACGCGATGACGGCGGCCGACCTCGCGCCGCGCGCCGCCGCGCTGGCGATCGACGCGTCGCGCCTGGCCGCGCACCGCGACAGCTTCGCCGTGCGCGTGCAGGGCAACGTGCTCGGGAGCTCGGTCTACGACCTGGCGAAGGACGGCGACGGCTGGGTCGTGAAGGAGGCGACGTCGATCGCGGGCGGCATCGTCCAGCAGACGACGACGCTGCGCACGGACGCGGCGCTGGCGCCGCGCGCGCTGGAGCAGCGCGGCAAGGTGCAGGGCCAGGACACGAAGGCCGACGTGACCTACGCCGGCGGGCGCGCGAAGGGCGCGGCGGCGACGCCGGGCCCGCAGGGGATCAAGCAGGTGACGATCGACACCGAGCTGCCCGCGGGCACGATCGACGACAACGCGCTGGCGGCCGCGCTGCCGCTGCTGCGCTGGGCGCCGGGCGCGAAGCACGTCGTCAGCGTCTTCTCGGCCGGCAAGGGCACGGTGGTGCCGTTCACGCTGACGGTCGCGGGCACCGAGCAGGTGACGGTGCCGGCGGGCGCGTTCGAGGCGTTCCGCATCGAGCAGGCGGGCGGCGACCAGCCGGTGACCTTCTTCGTCACGACCGCCGCGCCGCACCGGGTGCTGAAGATCGCGGTGGGCGGGCGGCTGGAGCTGGTGCTGGCGAAGTAACCGCAGGCCTCCCTCGACACTCGGCGCTCCGCGCTCGGCGCTCGCTTCGTCTAGGCAACGGAGCGAGCGCCGAGCGCGGAGCGCCGAGTGCTTCAGGAGCCGGAGGTCAGCTCGAACTTGACCGGCACCTGCACCAGCTGCCGCACCGGCTTCCCCGCGCGGAACGCCGGGATGAAGCGCGCGGCCGCGACCGCGTCGCGCGCCGCGGTGCCGAACGCCGGATGCGACGCGGCGACGACGCCGACGGTCTCCAGCTCGGGGATGCCGGCGGTGTCGACGACGAACTCGATCAGCACGTCGCCCGCCGTCTTGGCGCGCTTGAGCGCCTCAGGATAGTAGGGCGCGATCGGGTTGGCGCTGTCGGGCGCCGCGGCCTGGTCCACCTGGTCGGCGGTGTACACGGTGGCCGACGCCACGAGGTTCGCGAGGTCGTCGGCCGTGTAGACCTTCTTCGGGCCGCGGCGGCGCTGCTCGGGCATGCGCGACCAGATCGCGATCACGCCGCACGTCTCCTCGCCGCGCGGGCCGCGCAGCTCCACCGGGACGGTCGACACGCCGCTGTACACCTCGATCCCCTCGAGCGTGTTGGGCTGGAAGTTGTCGACGTCGAGGTAGCCGGCGAGCGCCGCCGTGCCGTCGATCCAGACCAGCGGATCGCAGCGCGCGCCGCGCATGCGGATGGACGAGCCGCGCATCGTCGTCGTGATCGCGAGCCCCGGCACGGAGCGCAGCACGTCGGTGGTGCGCATGGCGTTGCGGCGGTCGAGCTCCTCCTTCCCGATGTAGCGCCCGTGGCCGTGCTCGCGCCGCTCGTAGAAGGGCGCCGCCCAGCCGGTGTGCCTCACGCGCCGGTCCTTCACGACGACGGCGGCGATGGTCTGCGGCACGGCCTCGAGCGCCAGCGTCAGCGCGGCGGCCAGCGGCACCTCGACGTCGCGCACCGCGGGCCGGTAGCCGATGCGGCGCACGGCCACCGACGCGTGCCCGTTGGGCAGGCCGGCGACCTGGAACTTCCCCGTCTCGTCGGTGAAGACGCGGCGCGCGATCACGGCGTTGCCGCCGGGCGCGCGGGCCGGCGTGAGCACGACCTCCGCGCCGACGATCGCGACGCCGCCGGGCCCGCGCACCACGCCGGCGACGGCGCCCGTGGTGTCGCCCTGCGCGCGCGCCGCCGCGCCCGGCCCGGCGAGCAGCAGGAGGATCGTCAGGAGCGACGCGCCGCGGCGCGCGGGAGCGAGGCGCCGGGGGATGCCGGCCATGGGAGCGGGGGGCGGGGGGAGCATGGGCGACCTCCAGGAAGTGCGGGCGCACGTGCCCGCCTGACCACGCCTCCATGGTGCAGGTGCGGCGTCGGACGCGCCAGCGTTATTGTACGCCCTCGCGCCGGGCCGCGATCCCTCGCGTGCCCGTCCGTCCCGCGCCGCGTCCGTTCGCGTTCCGTCAGAGCCGCCATGCCCCATCGCTCTCCCGCTTCCGGCGGCGCCTCCGGCGACGCGCGTGCCGGCCATCCCGACGCCTTCGGCCCGGCGGGACACGAGCCCGCGCCGCCCTTCGGGACACCGTTCGGGGCGGAGGCGGGCGGCGGCACGGCCGACGCGGTCGGCACGCTGCCGGTGGAGCTGCCCGATCCGGTCGCGACGCTGGAGACCGAGCTGTCGCTGTGGGCGGTGGTGTTCGCGGGCGGCATCGGCTCGCGCTTCTGGCCGCTCAGCACCCCCGAGCGCCCGAAGCAGCTGCTCGCGCTGGTGGGCGACCGCCCGCTGATCGCCGAGACGGTGAACCGGCTGGCGCCGACCGTGCCGCCGGCGCGCGTGCTGGTGCTGACGAGCGCCGACATCGCCGACGCGCTGCGGGCCGCGATCCCCGAGGTCCCGGACGCGAACTTCCTCGTCGAGCCGCGCCCGATGGGCACCGCGGCGGCGCTGGCGTGGGGCGCGCAGGAGATCGCGACGCGCGTGGGCCGCAAGGCGACGTTCGTGGCGATGCACGCGGACCTCGCGGTGGGCTACCCGGACGAGCTGCGGCGCGTGATCAAGCGCGCGGCGCTGATCGCGAGCACGGACGGCGCGCTGGTCGCCATCGGCGCGCAGCCCACGCGCCCCGAGACGGGCTTCGGCTACCTGCTGCCGCCGGCGCCGACGGATCCGGTCCTCGACCCGATCGGCGACGCGACCGCCGACGCGACGGGGGCCACGGGCGACGCGGGCGCCGCCGCCGCGCGCGAGGCACCGCGCCGCGTGGCGCGCTTCGTCGAGAAGCCGGGCGCGATCCTGGCCGAGGAGCTGATCGCGCAGGGCGCGCTGTGGAACACGGGGATCTTCGTGTGGCAGGCGGGCACGGTGCTCGACGCGCTGGAGGAGCGCACGCCGGAGCTGCAGCCGGGGCTCGCGGCGCTGGCGGCCGGGAAGCTGGACCGCTTCTCGGGGCTGATCCAGGCGGTGTCGATCGAGCGCGGGCTGCTGGAGCGCAGCGACGACGTGATCGCGCTGCCGGGCGAGTTCGGGTGGGACGACGTCGGCACGTGGGCGTCGCTGCGCCGCGTGCGCGAGCTGGACGACACGGGCAACGGCGTGTGGGGCCCGGCGCACCTGGTGGACGCGTCGAGCTGCGTCGTGCACGCCGACGGCGGGACGACGGTGGTGGTCTACGGCCTGTCGGGGATGCTGGTGGTCGCGCGCCCGGGGCTGACCTTCGTGACGTCGATCGACCGGGCGGCGGAGCTGAACCCGCTGCTCAACGCGCTGCCGGAGGACCTCGCCGGCCGGACGCGCAGGGAGAATCCGTAGCGCGGGGCGCTGCGGACTGCGGGCTGCGGGTCGGCCCTCGGGACGCGCCGTCGTTCCGATCCGCAGTCCGCAGCCCGCAGCCCGCCGTGCAGTCCGGATCCGCAGTCCGCAGCGCCCGCCACGTCACGCACCGCGAAACACGGGAATCCGCTTCTCCCGGAACGCCGTCATCGCCTCCGCCACGTCCGCCGTCGCGAAGCACGTCTTGATGTGCGCCAGCTCGTCGCGCAGCTGCGCCTCGAGCGGCGCGTCGGGGCTCTGCGTCAGCAGCCGCTTCGTGAGCGCGAGCGCGACCGGCGGGCCGGCCGCCAGGCGCTGCGCGTAGGCGGCCACCGCTCCCGCGAAGCCCTCGGCCGGCAGCACCGCGCTCGCCAGCCCGATGCGCAGCGCCTCCTCCGACGCGACGTCGCGGCCCGTGAGGATGATGTCCGCCGCGCGCGACGCGCCCACCAGCCGCGGCAGATGGTACGTCACGCCCGCGTCGGGGCTCAGCCCGCGCCGCACGTAGCCCGCGGTCATCGTCGCGCCCTCGGCCACCAGGCGCAGGTCGGCCGCCAGCGCGAGCCCGAAGCCCGCGCCCGCGGCCGGGCCGTTCACCGCCGCGATCACCGGCTTGTCGCACTGGCGGAGGGCGAGCACCCAGCGCCCCACCCACGCCAGCGGCTCCAGCCGTCCGGTGCGCGAGCGCTGGTCCAGCGCGGCCGGGTCGGCGAGGTCGAGCCCCGCGCAGAAGCCGCGGCCCGCGCCCGTGAGCACCACCACGCGCACCGCGTCGTCCGCGTGCGCCTCGGCCACCGCGCGCGGCAGGGCGTCGGCGAGCGCGGGGTTGACCGCGTTCAGCCGCTCCGGCCGGTCGAGCGTGATCGTGCGGACGCCCTCGGGCGTCGTGTCGACCTGCAGGTGCGCGTGCGACATGAGCGGGGACGCAGGGAGGGGACGGACGGGCACGGCGGGCCGCGCCGCGCGGCTGGGCAACGTGCGCCGCGTTGCGCGCGGCGTCAACGCGTCGTCACACCTCCCGGGTCCGGCCGCCCCCCCGGTGCATCGCGCGCGCCCGCGCCGATATACTGAGGGAAGCGCGACGTCGCGCCCCGCCTCCCGGCCGCGCGCCCCGCTCGTCCCGCCTCGCGCCTGGCCACGCTGCTCCCGTCGTTCCCCGCCGTACCATGCCGATGTCGACCGTCGCCCCACCCTCCGCCGCCGACGACACCGGCCGCGACCCGATGGCCGTCTTCTACGCGAAGGCGGACGCGCTCTACCGCTGCGCCCTCGAGTGCTGCCGGCAGCACGAGCGGCTCGCGCGCCTCGTGGACCGCGGCGCCCTGCCCGCCGAGCAGCGGGCCTGCCAGAGCCTGGTGCGCCTGGCGGACGAGGCGCTGGGCGAGCTGGCCGGCGCCTACGAGCGCGCCGCGTCCAAGGCGCACCCGGACCGCAAGGAGCCGTGCTGGGCGGCCGCCAACGCGCTCTGGATGGCGAGCCGCGAGTACGCGCGCCGCCACACCACGAGCGAGCGCGCCGGCCGCGGCATCGGCGAGAGCGGCGACCACTCCAGCGCGCGCCTCAGCGAGCTGGCGCTCGACTACGACCTCGAGGCGTCGGCGCTGCTGATGCTGAAGCAGGCCACCGAGTCGTACCGCAAGGCGCGGCCGGACGCGCACTAGACCGCACGCGCGGCGGCACCGACGGCAGCACGGACGGGGGAGCGGCGCTTCGGCGCTCGCTCCCCCGTCGTCCGTTCGGGCGTCGTCCGTTCGGGACGGGGCGCGTCCCCGCGCGGTGACGACGGCGCGCGAACGGAACGTCGACAGCGGCGCGCAACGCGTTGCCGCGCCGCGCGTTCGCCGCGTGGGACGGACCGGGGCGCGGGGGCGCGCGCGTTGCCGCCGCGTGCCGGCATCCCTCAACCGGAGCCCAGCATGCGCCTGCCTCGTTCGTCGCCCCTCGCCATCGTCCTCGCGCTGGCCGCCCTCGCGCCCTCCGCGCAGGCGCAGCGTCATTCGGACCGCCACACGCCGCCCTGGGAGCGGCGCTCGTCACCGGGCTTCGCGATCGGCGGCGCGGGCCTCTACACCGGCGTGCGCGACAGCGACGTCGGCCGCGTGCGCGACGGCTACGGCTTCGACGTGCACGCCGCGGTCGGCGTGAGCGCCTTCGCGCTCGCCGGCGGCTACCAGCGCACCGTGCAGTCGCTGCGCGACACGGACACGGACGTCACGCTGCAGGGCCCGTACGTCGAGCCGCGCGTCGCGCTGGCGTCGGGCGGCAACTTCACGCCCTACCTCACGGGGCGCGTCGCGTTCCTGCGGCAGCGCGTCTCGGGCGACGTCGTGGCGGTCTCGAACGCCACCCGTACCTCCGTCGGTGGCGGCCTGGGGATGCTCGTCGCCCTCGGCCCCGCGGTGCACCTGGACCTCACCGCGCAGTACACGCGCTTCGACGTGCGGCAGGACACGCGGCACGGCGACGGCGCGCTGCTGCGCGCGGGGATGCTCTTCGGCTTCGATCGCTGGGGGCGGTGAGCGTCGAGCGTGGAGCGGCGAGCATTGTCTCCTCGCGACGGTCAGCGCTGCGCGCTCGCACGATCGAGGTCGCGGCGCCACGCGAGCGCCGCGCGCCGAGGGATGATCCCCACTCGGCGCGCGGCGCTCGGCGCGCGGGCTGCGGTCCACGTGGCGTCACGGCGTCGCGAAGACTCGCCGACCGAGGAGCGCGCTCACCGCTCACCGCTCGCCGCCCGCCGCTCCCGCCAACGGCAGCTCGAACCACGTCACCGCGGGCTGCGGCGACCGCGTGTACGACACCACCAACCGGTCGATGATCGCCGGCGCGTCGATGCGCACGGAAAGCAGCTCGCGCAGCTGCGCCGGCGCGAGCGTCGGGTAGAAGCTCAGCGTCGCGTGCGGCGTGAACGTGAAGCGCGCCCGCCCGAACCGCAGCCCGCTGCGCGCGATGCGATCGTGCAGCTGCCGCAGCGCGCCGTGCGGATCGAGCGGCAGCACGACGATGTTCGTCTGCATGAAGCGGTGCGGCGGCTGGAAGCGCAGCGCCAGCGGCGGCGACTCGGCCGCGATGGGCGCCAGCGCGGCGCGCACCTGCTCGCGCGTCGCGTCGGGGAGGATCGGTCCCACGCCCGACGAGCCCGCGAGCGTCACGTGCGGCGGCGACTCGCGCGCGAGCTTCGGATCGTGCCGCGCCTGCAGCTCGGCGATGCGGGCGCCGGCCTCGCCGCCGATGGACGCGAGGATGAAGATGCCGTGCGCGCCGGGCACGCGGTCAGCGGCGCGCGCGCGAGGACGCGCCCGACGGCGCGCGCACGACGGCGCGCAGCGGCACCAGCGCGAGCCGCGCGCCGCCCCCGCCGCCCAGCTCCACGCCGACGCCGAGCAGGCGCCGGTCGAGCGCGTTGTCGGGGCGCGCGCGGTGCCAGCGCGTGACGGCGATCCCCGAGACCGTGCCGATCGCCGCGCCGGCGACGACGTCGGTCGCCCAGTGCCGGTCGTCGAACATGCGCGACCACCCCGCGGTCGCCGCGCCCAGATAGAGCGGCACGCCGGCCGTCCACCGCAGCGACGGGCGCGCGGCCGCCAGCTCCGCGGTGAGCGCCGACGCGGCCGCGAACGCCGACGCCGAGTGCCCCGAGGGGAAGCTGCGGTACGCCGAGCCCTCGAGCCCCCGCCCGAAGCGCCACGACGTCGGGTCGTGCGCGACGTAGGGGCGCGCGCGCCCGAACGCGAACTTGGTCACCCCGACCACCGACAGCGCGATCCCCACCGCCTCCATCCCGCGCAACCCGGCGGCGGCGGTGGTGCGGTCGTCGACCAGCCGTCCGATCCCCCACACCGCCGGCAGGATCACGTACAGCCCCGGCTGCGTCGTCTGCTCGGCGATCACCGCGGTGACCTTGAGCGCGCGGTTCTCCTGCACCGCGGGCCGCTGGAGCCGGAGCGCGAGCGACCGCTCGACCGGGATCGCGAGCAGCCCCGCGGCCGCGAAGCCGCCCGCGATCGCGGCGTCGCGCGCGCCGAGCACCGGCGGCGTGTCGCGCGCGGGCGCGGCGGCCTGCGCGAGCGCGAGCGAGGGCGCGACGAGCAGCGGCGCGGCGACGCGGCGGAGTGCGATGGGGCGACGGGACACGGCGGCGGCGGTGACGGGACGAGCGCGGCGCCGGAAGATACGACGCCGGGCCGCGCGCGGCGCGGGGGGA
>CBHYLO010000100.1:0-10311 GCA_966128675.1 uncultured bacterium
GTCCTCCCGCTGCAGCCCGTACCGCTCGATCTTCTTGTAGACGTTCGAGCGCGGCATGTCGAGCGCGCGTGCGGTCTCGGAGACGTTCCAGTCGTACTGCCGCAGCTTGGCCACCAGGAACGCCCGCTCGGCCGCGTACTTGAACTCCTCGAACGTGCCGATGTCGGTGAGCGCGCCCAGCCCGCCCGACTCGAGCGCCCGCCGGCCCACCAGCCGCTCCACGTCGCCCAGCGTGATGCGCGGCCCCGACGCCAGGATGAGCAGCCGCTCGACCGTGTTGCGCAGCTCGCGCACGTTGCCGGGCCACTCCAGCTCGGCCAGCCGCTGCAGCGCCGCGTCCTCGATCTCGCGCGGCGCCAGCCCGTCCTGGCGCGCCAGCAGCGCCAGGAAGTGGCGCACCAGCAGCGGCACGTCCTCGCGCCGCTCACGCAGCGGCGGCACCCGGAGCGGGACGACGTTGAGCCGGTAGTAGAGGTCCTCGCGGAACCGCCCGTTCTGGATCTCCTCCTCCAGCTCCTTGTTGGTCGCGGCGACCACGCGCACGTCGACCTTCAGCGGCCGCTGCCCGCCGATCCGCGTCACGACGCCGTCCTGCAGCACGCGCAGCACCTTCGCCTGCGCGTTCAGGCTCATGTCGCCGATCTCGTCGAGGAACAGGGTGCCGGTGTCGGCCTGCTCGAACTTCCCGGGGCGGTCCTGCACCGCGCCGGTGAAGGAGCCCTTCATGTGGCCGAACAGCTCGGACTCGATCAGCTCCGACGGGATCGCCGCGCAGTTCACCTCCACGAACGGCTTCGCCTTGCGCGGGGAGTGCTTGTGGATCGCGCGGGCGACCAGCTCCTTGCCCGTCCCGTTCTCCCCCGTGATCAGCACGCGCGCGGGCGTCGGCGCGACCTTCTCGATCTGGTCGGTGAGCGAGCGGATGACGAACGACTTCCCGACGATCTCGAACCGCGTCTCGATGGTCTCGCGCAGCCGCTGGTTCTCGGCCGCCAGGTCCACGTGCTCCAGCGCGTTGCGCAGCAGCACCAGGATGCGGTCGGTGTCGAGCGGCTTCTCGAGGATGTCGTAGGCGCCGGCCTGCGTCGCCTCGACGGCGGTCTTGATGGTCGCGTGGCCGCTGATCATGACGACCAGCGCGCCCGGGTCGGACTGCTTCAGCTGCCGCAGCGCCTCCAGGCCGTCGAGGCCCGCCATCTTGATGTCCATGAACACCAGGTGCGGGCGGAAGCGCTCGTACTCGCTCAGCCCCTCGGTGGCGTTGGACGCGGTGCGGACGTCGTAGCCCTCGTATTCGAGCAGCTGCCCGAGGGCGCTGCGGATGCCGGGTTCGTCGTCGACGACGAGGATGCGGCGGGCCATGGGTGCGGAAGGTCCGGGAGAGGGAGGGACGCCCGTCGTCAGGGCGTCGTCTTGTACAGCGTGATCCGCCCACGGGCGACGCGCACGTCGCCGATGTAGCGCGGGATGGGGATGCCGATCGCCCCCTCGGCCACGCCGTCCATGCGGCGCGCCCCGCTGCGCCGGAGGATGGTCGGCACGACGGACGCCGGGACCGGCAGCGCGCCGACGCTGACGTCCGCGACGCGGAACTGCGCCACCCCCGGCCGCAGCACCTCGAACGTGCCGCCCAGCCGCAGCGTGTCGCGCTCGGGCAGCAGGCCGCCCGCGGCGCCCAGCGCGCCGCCCAGGTCGCGCAGCGACACGACCGAGCGCACGTACACCCGGTCCCCGACCACGGCGGCCTGCGCGTCGCGGAGCGGCAGGGGCGGCGTGTCCGCGAGCGAGAGGAAGGCGTACGACGCGAGCTCGCCGGCGCGCAGGTTCACGTACACGGGTCCACTGCGCGCCGAGAGCGCGCGAACCGCCCGCTCGCCCCGCTCGGCGCGCGCCTGATCGAGCGGCTCCCAGCCGTTCGAGTCGGCGGCGGCGACGACGGTCGGCTCCGGGCCGACGGCGCCGCGCAGCCGCGGCCACCACAGGTCGCGGACGTACCACAGGCCGACGCCGATCAACAGCACGACGAGGCAGCCGAGCCGCCGCAGGCAGCCGAACATCAGCGGTCGCCGGACGAGCGCGACAGCGGCGCGGCCGCCAGCCGCGCGTAGCGCGACCCGCCACTCGCCAGCTCACTCGACATCAGATCGACGGTCTCGACGCGCATGGTCCACCGGTTGGTCGTGAGGTCCCGCGCCGCCGCCGCCAGGCGGTCGGCCGGCACGCTCGCCCCCATGCGGACGCGTCCGATGGTGACGTGCGGATGGAACGGCCGCGGCTCGCGCCCGATCCCGAGACGCCAGCAGGCGTCGTCCACTTTCTGATACAGCGCAGCGAGCGCGACGTTCATCCCGACGCCGATCCAGAGCACCCGCGGCCGGCGCACGTTGGGAAATGCCCCGAGTCCGCCGAGCACGAGGTCGTGCATATGCACGGCGGAGGCCGCCAGGTCCAGCGCCTCGCGCAGCGGCTCGACGAGCGCCGCCGGACGCTCTCCCAGGAAGCGCACGGTGAGGTGGAGGTTCGGCTCGGGCACCCAGGCGACCGCACGCGGCGCCGCGTCCACCAGCGGCGCCATCGCCTCACGGACGGCGGCGTGCAGCGACGCGCGCATCGCCGCCGGCAGGTTGAGCGCGACGAACAGCCGCAGCCCCGTCCCGCTGCCGGTCGGATCGCTCACGACCCTTGTGCGTCTGGCGTGGGCCCCGGCCCGCGCAGCTCGAACGCGACGTTGGCGAATCCCGCCTGTCGCGCCGCCTGCACGACCTCTGCCCGCAGCTCCGTCCCGGGGAAGCCGACGCCGGCCCGCGGGACGAGGATCGCGAGCCCGCCCTCCGCCTCGACGTCGCACGCCATTCCCAACCGCTCCAGCGCCGCGGCGAGCGCCGTCGGATCAGCCGGCAACGACGCCTCCGAGCACGTTCAGGGAGCCCGAGCGGAAGCCGCGCAGGTCGACCACGACACGCGCGAAGCCGGCCGCCGCGACGGCCTCGCGCAGCTCCTCCAGCCGCCCGGCAGACGCCCACGCCTGGAGCTGCTCCGGCGCCATCTCCACGCGCGCCACGCGCCCGTGGTGCCGCACCCGCAGATCCCCCGCGACCCCGAGCGCCCGCAAGGCCGACTCGGCACGCTCGACCTGGGAGAGGCGCGCGGACGTCACGGGCGTGCCGTAGGGGAGGCGCGAGGCCAGGCAGGGCGCGGACGGCTGGTCCGCGGTCGGGAGCCCACGACGGCGGGACAGCTGCCGGATCTCCGCCTTGGTGAACCCGAGCTCCGCGAGCGGCGAGAGCACGCCGTGATCGCCGGCCGCGCGCGCGCCGGGCCGCCAGTCCGCGCGATCGTCCGCGTTCGTCCCGTCGATCAGGCGCATGCCGCGCGCGTCGGCCATCGGCGCGAGCCGGGACCAGAGCTCGCGCTTGCAGAAGAAGCAGCGGTCGCTCGGATTCGCCGCGTAGTCCGGGTCGTCGAGCTCGTGCGTCGCGACCTCCGCCACGGGCACGCCGCACAGCGCCGCGACCTCGCGCGCCGTCCGCCACTGCGCCTCGGGGTACGACGCGCTGCGACCGATGACCGCGAGCACCCCGCCGGGCCCGAGCGCCTCGGCCGCGACGCTGGCCAGGTACGCGGAGTCGACGCCGCCGGAGAAGCCCAGCAGCACGGGCCCGTGCGCGCGCAGCCACGCCGCCAGCTCCCGCTCGCGCTCCAGCGACACGTCCGACGTCGTCGGGGAGGGCGCGCCGGCGTCGGGCGCAGCGGGGGCGTGCGGGATCATGGGTCAAACGTAATCGCGGGCCGCAGACCGCCCTCACGGCCCGGCACGGCCCCTCCACGCGCCGGCACCGGGCGATACCGCAGCGCCTCGGCCACGTGCGGCGCCGCCACGCACGCCTCGTCCTCGAGATCCGCGATGGTGCGCGCGAGCCGGAGCACGCGGTAGAAGCCGCGCGCCGACAGCCCGACGCGATCCGCCGCGGCGACGAGCAGCGCGCGCGCCTCGGGCATCACCGCCCCGTCGCGCTCCAGCGCGCGGCCGGCGAGCCGCGCGTTGCAGGCCGCGCCGGCGCGGCGCGCGCGCAGAAGCTGCCGCCGCCGCGCCGCCTCCACGCGCGCACGCACGGCCGCCGACGACTCGGGCCGGTGGCCACCCGCGAGGTCGCGCGGCGGCACCGCCGCGACGCGGACGTGCATGTCGATCCGGTCGGCGAGCGGGCCGGAGAGCCGACCGGCATAGCGCTCGACCTCGACCGCGGCACAGACGCAGGCGCGCGTGGGATCGCCGGCATGGCCGCACGGACAGGGGTTGGACGCCGCGACGAGGGTGAACCGCGCCGGCAGGATGACGGATCCGCTCGCCCGCGACACCTGGACGTGCCCGTCCTCCATGGGTTGCCGGAGCGCGTCGAGCACGTGGCGCGGGAACTCCAGCAGCTCGTCGAGGAACAGGACGCCGTTGTGCGCGAGCGTGACCTCGCCGGGCCGCGGCGGGGTGCCGCCGCCGACGAGCGCCGGCGCGGAGACGGTGTGATGCGGCGCGCGGAAGGGACGCAGCACCTCGCCGCCGGCGTCGCCCGCCAACCCCGCCACGGAGCGCACGGCCAGCACCTCGACCGCCTCGGCCTCCTCGAGCGCCGGCAGGATCGAGGGGAGACGACGCGCGAGCATCGTCTTCCCCGCCCCCGGCGGCCCGACGAACAGCGCGTTGTGCGCGCCCGCGGCCGCGATCTCGAGGGCGCGCCGCGCGACCGGCTGCCCCACGACGTCCGAGAGGTCGTCGTGCGCGCGAGCGACCGTCGCGAGCACCGGATCGGGCGGCGCCGGCAGCGACTCCGCGCGCAGCCACGCGACCAGCTCCGCCAGCGTCGACGGCGCGGCGCGCGGCAGCTCGCGCAGCCGGACGATCTCCGCGAGGTTCGCGGGCGGCAGCACCAGCGTGTGCCCCGCGCGCGCCGCCCAGAGCGCGACCGGCAGCGTCCCGCGCACGGCCCGCAGCGCGCCGTCGAGCGCCAGCTCGCCGACGAGCACCAGCCGATCGACCGGCGTCGCGGGAAGCAGCTCGAGCGCGCGCAGGATGCCGACGGCAATCGGCAGGTCGAGCGCCGTGCCGTCCTTGCGCACGTCCGCCGGCGCGAGGTTCACGACGATGCGTCGCGGCGGGAGGGGGAAGCCGCTGTTCGCCAGCGCTGCGACGACGCGCTCGCGGCTCTCCTTCACCGCGCCCGCGGGCAGCCCGACCACCGTGAACTGCGGGAGCCCGGGCGCCAGATGCACCTCCACCGTGACCTCGAAGGCCTCGACCCCCAGGACGGCGGCGGCGCGGACGGCGGCGAGCATGCGCGATCATGCGGCGTGGTGCGCGCATGCGCACAACCGTCGCGACGCGGGCCGGTCCACGAGCGCGCGACCACTCGCTATCTTGCGCGCTCCCGCCTCCAGCGCCGCGCGCCCGTCCGACAGTCGGACAGGTCGAGCCGGCCCGCACCACCCGCTTCACCCTCCCCGCTGGCCCGCATGAGCGTCCGACAGTCGGACACTGCCCGCATCATCGCCGTCGGCAGTGGCAAGGGAGGCACGGGTAAGACGACCGTGGCCGCCGCCCTCGCCTTCGCCCTCGCCAACGACCACGCGCGCGACGTCGCCCTGGTCGACTTCGACCCACAGGGCTCCCTCACGCGCTTTACCGGGCAGCGCGCGGTCGCCGATCCGCTGCAGGCCGAGCCGGTCGAGATCCTGGGGATGACGCTCTACCGCGGGGGCGCGACGCTCGCGGGCGTCAGCCCCAGCGCGCTCACGCAGCACCTCCAGCGTGCGTCGCGCCCGGGCCGCACGATCGTCGTCGACATGCGGCCGATGCTCGACGACCCCGGGCATTCCGTCGTGCTCTCGACGCCCGGCGTCTTCCTGCTCGTCGTGCCCGAGCTGAATCCCGAATCCATCCCCGAGGCCCGCAAGCTGGCGGCGATGGCCGAGGCGCGCGGCATTCCCTTCCGGGTGGTCGGGAACAAGGAGGAGAACCGGCGCCCCGTGAAGCGGGCCCTCGAGTTCCTCGCGACCGGCTTCGGGACCGAGATGTCGGACGTCGTGATCAAGCGCGGCGCCGCGGTCGCGGAGGCGCACGAGCGGCAGCTGCCGGTGACGGCGTACGCGCCGGACTCGCCGCCGGGCCGCGCCATCCGCGCGCTCGCCGACGAGCTCGTCGCGGAGGGGGTCGCATGAGGCGCGGGCGCATCGATCCGTCGCAGCTCGCCGCCGCCTACGCCGTCGACGAGTCGGAGCTGGCGGTCCTCAAGCAGTGGGCGCCGCAGGCAACCGAGGTGATCGTGCGGGCGCCCGTCGCCAGCATCCACGCGTCGCCGTTCCAGCCCAAGGGGCGTCCGTCGGCGCGGGCGGTCGCAGCGGTCGCGGCGGCGCTGGCGCAGTCCGGCGCGCCCTCCGTGCTCATCGAGGAGGCCGGTGCGCGCGACCTCGCGCGCCTGGACGCCGAGGCGCGCGCGCTGGTCGAGCTCGTCGCCGACATCGACGAGCACGGGGTCGAGACCCCGCTCGAGGTGCGCCGAGTTGGCGACGGCTTCGAGCTGCTGTCGGGTCACCGACGCCTTGCCGCCGCCAACCTGGCGGGGTTGGCGGACGTGCCGGTCGTCGACCGAGGCGCCATCCCCGACCACGCCGCAGCCGCCATCGTCTACCGGCGCAACCTGCTGCGGAAGGATTTCACCGCCTGGCAGGAGGCCGTCTCGTTCTCCGCCATCCAGCGGAACCGCCGCGACGCCGGCCTCCCCGACAGCGTCCGCGCCGTCGCGCGCGCCCTCGGGTCCAGCCACGGGCGCGCGGGTGACCTGCTCTCGATCGCCCGCGCCTTCTCGCCCGAGCTCCTGTCCTCGCTCGGCGCCGGCGATCCGGAGCTGGCCGAGGAGGCGCTGGCGCGGCTGACGTTCCGGACGCTGCGCGAGGTGGCGACGCTCCCCAACGTCGACGACCGTCTGGCGGCGGCGCGCGAGGTCACCGGGCTCGGGGCGGCGGCGGTGGAGCGCCTGCCGCGATCCGTCTGCGAGCACGTGCCGCGTCGCGGGGGCGGCTTCACGCTGACGGTGCGCACCTCGCCGGAGCGCATGAGCATCGACGAGGCGCGGGCGACGCTGGCGGTCCTGGAGGAGATGGCCGCCAAGGTGCGAAACCGCCTGGGATCGAGCTGACCGGCAGATCCTGCCGCCACGCGGCGACGGCGAACGATCGAACGGTGAGACGGGGGCGGCAGAATCGACCGAGCAAGGTCGATCCTGCCGCCCTCTCGTCATCTCGCGGAGAGACCTGCAGCTTCTGCCGGAGAGCGGGCGGCCGAGAGGTTGGTGACTGGCATCACACGACGCCGCAACGCCTTACGGCCCAGTTCGCTCAGCGGCGCGCCGCGTCCGAATGGTCGAGGTCGGCTTGGGCATGCGCCCTGCCCTCGTCATCCACGTCATCAGCGGCTGCGGCCGCCTCCATCCGCGCTTCTCCATGTTCGTTCCTGCCCTCGTCGATCGATCGCTGACCGATCGGCCCGTCCTCCGGACGCCGGCGTTCGCCCTCCTGCTCGCGACCGCGCTCCTCGGCGCGTTCGCCGCGGTGGCGGCCCCCGGCGCCGAGGGCTACGTCGTGGGTCCGAGCGGGCACGTGGGGCTGGGGCGTCTCCTGGCGGCGGGAACGGCCGTCGGCGCCGTCGTGGCGCTGCTGCGGAGCTACGGCACGCTCAGCCACGCCGTGGCCTTGCGGACGCGGGCCGAGGCGGAGGCGAGGGCCGCCGCGCTGACGGACGAGCTGACGGGGCTGTACAACCGGCGCGGCTTCCGGGCGCTGGCCGAGCATCAGCTGCGGATCGCGCGGCGCAACGGCAGCGACGCGCTGCTGCTGTACCTCGACCTGAACCGGTTCAAGCCCATCAACGACCGCTTCGGGCACGCGGAGGGCGACCGGGCGCTGTGCGAGATGGCGTCCCTGCTCCGGACCACCGTGCGCGACACGGACATCGTGGCGCGGCTCGGCGGCGACGAGTTCGCGGTCCTGGTCGTGGACGCCGACGATGCCACCGAGCGCGCGGTGATCGTGCGTCTCGCCCGCGCGCTGGCGCAGCGGAACGCGCTCGACGGCCGGCGCTACCGGCTGGAGACGGCCATCGGCGCCGCGCGCTTCGACGACGACCGCGGCGCGGAGCTTGACGAGATGCTCCGGCGGGCCGACGCAGCGCTGTACGCGAGCAAGCGAGCGCAGCGGTTGCAGACCGCCTGAGCGGATCCGCCGCTCCCGGATGGCAGAAGGGCGCGGCCCCACCCAGGGGCGCGCCCCACGCGGGGGGCACTTGCGGCGCGCCGGTCGCGCCGCCGACGTCGGGGTGGTCGTGGGGGGGTTGGGGCTCACGAGTTCTATCTCTAACACCTGGACGGAGCCGGCGGGTATGATGCGGCTCGTGGTGCCGCCGTTGCCGTGCTGCGGCGGGACGACGAGGCGGCGGCGCTCGCCGACGCGCATGCCCCTGATGCCCTCGTCCCACCCCTTGATGACCTGCCCGCGCCCGAGCTGGAAGGTGAACGGGCGGCCCGTCCCGCGGTTGCTGTCGAACTGGCGGCCGTTGGTGAGGTAGCCGATGTAGTAGGTCGAGACCGTGTGCCCCGTGTCGGCCACGGCGCCCTGCGTGCTCACCAGCGTCTGGACGTAGAGGCCCGACGGCGTACGCGTCATCTGGCCGACGTTCACGCCGAGCGCGGGGGCGTAGGTCGTGGACGCCGGATCCTCGAGGGGCGCGGTCACCTCGACGCAGGCGGCGACGGTCATCGCGGCGACGGCGGCGAGGATGAGGAGCGGCGCGCGGCGCCGCGCGCGGAACGTGCGAATCATGCGGTGGGAGCGGAAAGAGGTCTGCCGGCAGCTTAAGGCAGGCGTCGGCGCGTCGGCAGGGGCGGCGCGCGGCCGGGACGGCCGGTAGCGACGCGCGCGCGCGTCGCCGCAACTTACCCGCTCGCCCTACCCGCACGCGGCGCGTCGGTGCCGTCCGGCGCGCGCCCGCTCCACCACTCTCGCCCGTTCCGTCGCTGCGATGCCCATCGCGACCGTGAATCCGACCACCGGGGAGACGCTGCAGTCGTTCCCCGCGCACGACGACGCGCAGATCGAGGCCGCGCTGGCGCGCGCCGCCGATGCCGCGCGCAGCTGGCGCCGGACGCCGCTGGCCGAGCGCGCGGCGGTGGTGGCGCGGGCGGCGGACGTGCTGGACGCCGACCGCGAGCGCTTCGCGCGGCTCATGACGCTGGAGATGGGCAAGCCGCTGCAGGCGGCGCGCGACGAGGCGGCGAAGTGCGCGACCGCGTGTCGCTGGTACGCCGAGCAGGGCGCGCGCATCCTCGCGCCGGAGACGCTCGTCGACGACGCGCAGGGGACCGGCCGCGTGATCCTGCAGCCGCTCGGCGTCGTGCTCGCGATCATGCCGTGGAACTTCCCGTTCTGGCAGGTCGTGCGCTTCGCCGCGCCGGCGCTGGTCGCGGGCAACGTCGGACTGCTGAAGCACGCGTCCAACGTGCCGCAGTGTGCGCTCGCGCTGGAGGAGATCTTCACGCGGGCGGGCGCGCCGCCGGGCGTGTTCCAGACGCTGCTCGTCGAGGCGCGGCGCGTCGAGGCGATCATCGCGGATCCGCGCGTGGCGGCGGCGACGCTCACGGGCAGCGAGGGCGCGGGCGCGTCGGTGGGCGCGGCGGCCGGGCGTCATCTGAAGAAGGTCGTGCTGGAGCTGGGCGGCAGCGATCCGTTCGTCGTCATGCCGAGCGCGGACCTCGACGCGGCGGCGCGCACGGCGGTGACGGCGCGCACGATCAACAACGGGCAGTCGTGCATCGCCGCCAAGCGCTTCGTGGTGCACACCGACGTGTACGACGCGTTCCTGGAGCGCTTCGTGGCGGGGATGCGCGCGCTGACGGTCGGCGATCCGATGGACGCCGCGACGCAGATCGGACCGCTCGCGACCGCGCAGGTGCGCGACGACGTCGCCGATCAGGTGCGGCGGTCGGTGGACGAGGGCGCGCGCCTGCTGTGCGGTGGCGAGGCGCTGCCGGGCGCCGGCTACTTCTACGCGCCGACGGTGCTCGCGGACGTCGCGCGCGACGGCACGCCGGCGCGCGAGGAGGTGTTCGGGCCCGTGGCCGCGGTGTTCCGCGCGCGCGACCTGGACGACGCGCGCGCCAGACGGAACGACACGCCCGATGGCCAGGGATCCAGCGCGTGGGCGCGCGGCCCCCCGGAGGCGCGCCGCGACGCGGTGGAGCAGGTGGCCGGCAGCCTCTTACTCAATGG
>CBHYLO010000101.1:0-10249 GCA_966128675.1 uncultured bacterium
GTCCGACGCGGACGCCGTCTTCGGCCTCGTGTACGCGCAGGCGGAGGACGACTTCAACCGCGTCGAGACGAACTTCATCAACGCGATGGGGCGCCTGGCCGAGGTGGAGGGCGAGCGCGAGCTCTGGCGCGACCTGCGCATGAAGCTGTTCATCGACCCGGCGGACATGCGCGCGAAGTACGCCGCCAGCCCCGCGTGGCTCAAGGCGCTGATGAACGCGTGGGCCGATGGGCTCAACTACTACCTCGCGACGCATCCGGAGGTGAAGCCGCGGCTCCTCACGCGCTTCGAGCCCTGGATGGCGCTGACGTTCAGCGAGGGGAGCATCGGCGGCGACATCGAGAGCGTGGAGCTGGACGACCTCGCGGCGTTCTACGGGCCGCGGCCCGAAGGCACCGCGCCCGCGCGCGGCCCGCGCGTGACGAAGGAGGCGCCCGCGAACCCCGAGCCTGGCGGCTCCAACGGCTTCGCGATCGCGCCGGCGAGGACGGCCACCGGCCACGCGATGCTGCTCATCAACCCGCACACGTCGTTCTACTTCCGCCCCGAGGTGCACGTCGCCAGCGAGGAGGGGCTGAACGCGTACGGCGCGGTGACGTGGGGCCAGTTCTTCGTCTACCAGGGCTTCAACGACCGCCTGGGGTGGATGCACACCTCCGGCGGCGGCGACGTGATCGACGAGTACCTGGAGACGGTGACGGAGCGGAACGGGCGGTACTACTACAAGTACGGCACCGGCGAGCGCGCGCTGCGCGCGAAGGCCATCGCGCTGCCGTACCGGCTGCCCGCGGGCGGGATGGGGCAGCGCGTGGTGACGGCGTACTTCAGCCACCACGGCCCGGTGGTGCGCGCGGAGAACGGGAAGTGGGTGGCCGTGCGGCTGATGCAGGAGGAGGTGAAGGCGCTCCAGCAGTCGTACCTGCGGACGAAGGCGCGCACGTACGCGCAGTTCGCGCAGGTGATGGAGCTGCGCACCAACTCGTCGAACAACACGATGTACGCCGACGCCGACGGCAACATCGCGTACTGGCACGGCAACTTCGTGCCGCGGCGCGACCCGGCGATCGACTTCACGAAGCCGGTGGACGGCAGCGATCCGCGCACCGAGTGGAAGGGGCTGCACCCGGTCTCCGAGCTGATCGCGCTCAAGAACCCGACGTCGGGCTTCCTGTACAACACGAACGACTGGCCCTGGCATGCGGGCGTGACGGCGGAGTCGAGCCCCGACTCGACGAAGTTCCCGCGCTACATGAACGCCAGCGGCTACCAGCCGCGCGGCCCGCACGCGCTGCGCGTGCTGACGGGCAAGTCGGGCTTCACGCTCGACGGGCTGATCGCGGCGGCGTACGACCCGTACATGCCGGCGTTCGAGACGCTGGTGCCGGCGCTGACGTCGGCGTACGACGCGCTGCCGGCGACGGACACGCTGAAGGCGGCGCTGGCCGAGCCGGTCGCGGCGCTGCGCGGGTGGGACTACACGTGGTCCGCGGCGTCGGTGCCGACGGCGCTGGGGCACTACTTCGGCGAGGAGCTGATGGCGCGCAGCGCCGCGCCGGCGCGCGCGCGCGGCGTGTCGGTGTACGACTACATGGCCACGGGCACCGCGCCGCGCGAGCGCGTGGAGGCGCTGGGGCGCGCGGTGGCGCGGCTGACGCGCGACTTCGGCACGTGGCGCACGCCGTGGGGCGAGATCAACCGCTACCAGCGGCTGACGGGCGACATCGTGCAGCCCAACGACGACGCGAAGCCGAGCCTTCCGGTGCCCTTCGGGTCGGCGACGTGGGGCTCGCTGGCGGCGTTCGGGCAGACGGGCCCGCGCACGACGAAGCGCATCTACGGCAACCGCGGGAACAGCTTCGTGGGGGTGGTCGAGTTCGGGCCGCGCGTGCGGGCGAAGACCGTCCTGGCCGGCGGCGTGAGCGGCGACCCGGCGTCGCCGTACTTCGTGAACCAGGCGGAGCGCTACGCGCGCGGCGAGTTCAAGGACGTGCCGTACTATCGCGAGGACGTGGAGCGGCTGAAGGTGCGGAGCTACCGGCCGGGCGAGCGGTAGCCGAGCGGTCGCGCGCCGGCCCCTGAACGGCGCTGGCAGGGAAGAGATCCGACGAGATCGGATGAGTGCGGATGGCTCCGGTGACGTGCGAGATCCCTCGCCGCCACGCGGAGCCATCCGCCGTTATCCGCCGTTCTCAGATTGCTTCCC
Organism: uncultured bacterium; assembly: GCA_966128675.1. GTDB lineage: Bacteria > Gemmatimonadota > Gemmatimonadetes > Gemmatimonadales > Gemmatimonadaceae > Roseisolibacter. Next base: position 2,204 of record CBHYLO010000101.1, read on the forward strand.
TGCAGATGCCGTGCGCCATTCGGGTCCGGCGCGCAGGAGCTCGGACCCGGCGCTTGCGGCGCTGCCCCGCGACGCCGATGCTGGGCGCATCCGCCGCGGCGCGTCCGAGGGGAGCGTCGCACGGCGGCATGCGCCGAGGTCGTGCCATGCCCGATGCGCCCACCGCCGCGCCCATCGCCGCGCCCGCGGCCGTCTACGACCGGCGCGCGACCGGCGCCGGCGATGCCGCGCTCGCGCAGGAGCTGCTGAAGACGGCCTACGCCTCGCACTTCGCGCTCTGCCAGCACTACTCGTCCGTCGTGCTGCAGGTGCGCATCGCCATCATGACGCTCGTCGTCGCGGCGGTGGCGATGGCGTTCGGCGTCTTCCCCGGCGTCGACCCCGCGCGCGCGATCTTCGCCGGCCTCACCGACCGGTCGCTGCTGGCGTACGTCGCCGTGGTGCTGCTCAACCTCCTGCACGCGATGGAGGTCGGCTACATGAAGCGCTACCTGCAGGTCGTGCGCAGCGGCCGCGACATGGAGCAGCGGGCCGGCATCGAGGCGTTCTTCTCGCGCTACGACCGCACCGAGGCCTGGCCGCTGCACGTCGCCTACCTGCTGGCGATGCTCGTGCTCATGGCCGTCTTCCTCGCCGCCGCGTGGTCGCCCACCGGCCCCGTGGGCCGCCGCGTCGCGGTCGCGGTGTTCGCGGCGGCGCCCTTCGCGTCCTACCTCGTCTCGAACGTCCGGCGCGCGACCGTGGCCCGCGACCTCCTCGCGCGACCCGTGGCGCGCGCGACGTCCTGAGGGAAGATTGCGCGCGTGTCATGTTCGCCCATCCCTCGGCCCCTGATCGAGCCCGATGCCGCGCCCGCGCAACAAGCTCTACGTCTGCACCGCCTGCCGCGTCCCGTTCAAGGCCAAGCACGTCGTCCCGTGCCCCAACTGCGGCAGCGCGAAGGTCGAGCGCGCGCTGGGCAAGCTGGACGACACGCCCGAGGAGGCGCCGCCGCCGACGCCGTCCGTGGCCACCGCGCCGGCGATCCCCAAGCCGCCCGGCGCCCCGCCCATGCCCGCGGTGAAGCCGCCGGTGCCCGGCGGCGGCGCGATCACGCCGGAGCTGCTGCAGGGCGTGAAGCTGAAGAAGGTCGTCCACCAGGCGAAGCCGCTCCCCGGCCCGCCGGCGTCGCCCGTGCCGCTGGGCGTGCGCGTGCTCGCCAACGCCGTGCGCAACCCGCGCCTCCCGCCCGTGCGCCTCGGCCGCCCGTTCCCCAGGACGGGCCCCATGTACTACCTGCCCATGGTGCCGAACAAGTCGGTGGAGCGCGAGCTGCGCCTCATCGCGTCGGGCGCCGTGAACCCCGCGCACGGGCACTTCAACACGCAGTACTACAACAACTCGCGCGAGCTGCCCACGCGCAACAACCCGTTCGACCTCGTCAGGGCGAGGTACTACGAGTACGGCTGGCTCACGCCCGTGCCGGCGGCGATGCAGTTCGACTGGCGCACCCTCGCCGGCGCGCCCGCGCCCCAGCACATCCGCAACACGCTCGGCAACTACCTCGTGGCGGACGGCGGGCAGGTGAACCTGGAGCGGATCATCATCGCGGAGACGGGCGAGATCTTCTACACGCCCGACCACTACCGCACGTTCTTCCGCTACAGCCCCGTGACGATGGAGTGGCACCAGTACCTCGCGCCCGAGAAGCGCTACGGTACCACGGAGCCGGAGTGGGACGCGTCGATCTACTACGACGCGCCGTGACGACCGTCCCGCACGTCCCGCTGAGCGCCGACGGCCCCGCGCTGTCGGCCATCGTCGCGGGCATGTGGCGCATGGCGGCGTGGCGGCTGGACGTCGCCGAGCGCGTGCGCTGGATCGAGGCGTGCGTGGAGCTCGGCGTCACGAGCTTCGACCACGCCGATATCTACGGCGACTACCAGGTCGAGGCGCTGTTCGGCGAGGCGCTGGCCGCCGCGCCCGGGCTGCGCGACCGCATCCAGCTCGTCACCAAGTGCGGCATCAGGCTCGTGTCCGCGCACCGGCCGGCGCACGCGCGCAAGTCGTACGACACGTCGCCCGCGCACGTGCTGGCGTCGGTGGAGCGGTCGCTGCGCGCGCTGCGCACCGACCGCCTCGACCTGCTGCTGCTCCACCGCCCCGATCCGCTCATGGATCCCGATGCGCTGGCGGAGACGTTCCGCGCGCTGCGCGAGTCGGGCACCGTGCACCACGTCGGCGTGTCGAACCACGCGCCGTCGCAGCTCGCGCTGCTGCACGGGCGGCATCCCGTCGTCACCAACCAGGTCGAGCTGTCGCCGCTGCACCTCGACCCGCTGCACGACGGCACGCTGGACCAGTGCCTCGACCTCGGCATCCGCCCGATGGTCTGGTCGCCGCTGGCGGGCGGACGCCTGCTCACCGGCGGCGACGAGCGCGCGGTGCGCGTGCGCGCGACGCTCGAATCGCTCGGGCGCACGTACGACGTCCCGGCGGCCACCATCGCCTTCGCGTGGATCCTGCGCCATCCGTCGCGGCCCGTGCCCATCACCGGCTCGCGGCGCCTCGAGGCGGTGCGCGAGGCGGTGGCGGCGCTGGCCGTGCCGCTGACGGCCGAGGAGTGGTACGCGGTGTGGGAGGCGGGCGCGGGGCGCGAGATCGCCTGACGCGCGCCGCCGCGCGACACCATCCCGCGCGGCGCGCGTAGGGCCTCGCCATGCGACCGTCCCTCTGGTTCGGCTCCCTCGTCGCCGCCGGCGCGCTGCTGGCCGCCCTCGCGGTGCTCCGGCGCGCGGACGCGCGGCCCGACGACGACGCCGGCGCGCCGCGCGCCGCGCTGGCGACCGCGCACTTCGCGATCGACGCGCACGGGCTGGACGACGCGGCGGTGGCCGCCCTCGGCCGCTACCTGGAGGCGCACCGCGCGCGCGTGCTGGCTGACCTCGACGTGCGCGAGATGCCGCCGGTGCGCGTGGTCGTGCAGTCGCACGCCGACTTCACGCGCCGGTGGGGCGCGCGCATCGGCGCGGCGGGGCTGCGCTTCCAGCCCAAGGGGCTGACCGCCGACGGCGCGGTGTACGTGTACGGGCCGTGGGCGTCGCGGAACGCCGGCGACGACGCGCTGCACCGCGTCGTGCTGCACGAGGTCGTGCACCTCGTGGCCGCGCGCACCGTGGCCGAGCATCTCGCGCGCACCGGCGGCGACACGGCGGCGCACCGCGCGGCGGCGGAGGCGTCGGCCACCGGGCAGCGCGCGCGCTGGCTCTCCGAGTCCGTCGCGCTCTACGAGGCGCGCCAGGCGACCGACGTGAACACGCTCGGCTACATGCTGCGCGGGCGCCATCCCACGCTCGCGGAGCTCGACGACCCGGCCAGCAGCCGCGTCTACGAGGTGGGCTACCGCGTCGCCGAGTTCGTGGTCGCGACGTGGGGGCGGGAGCGGCTGGTGGCGCTGCTGCGCGCCGACGGGGACGTGCAGCGCGTGCTCGGGCTCACCGACGCGGAGTTCTCGCGGCGGTGGTTCGCGTGGGTCGAGGCGCGCTACCTGATCGTGAAGCCGCGCTGGTTCACGCGCGCGCACGCACGTTGAGGGTCCACACCGCGAACCGCTCCCGTCATCCTGTCATCGTGTCTCATGTCGTTCAGGGTCCAGCGCGCCGGCCCCTTTGCCTGTTGGGGAGGATACGGATGCTCCGGATGAGAGCGGATGCTCCGGATCGCTCCAAGTGGCGCATGGGACGTCGCCGCCACGCGGAGCGATCCGTCTCATCCGCTCCGATCCGGAGCATCCGTAGCCCTCCCAAAGGGCAGAGGGCTCGGGCGCACCGGACCCGCATGACGCGCGCAGGCGTGACGCGCTGACGCCGTGCCGACGCGTATGGGTCGAACTCCCCTACTGACGCCCCCGCGCGCGCCCGAGCTTCCCTCCGTCCCACACTCGTCACTCACGGAACGGAGCCCGCCCATGATCCGCCATCTGCTCGCTGTCGCCATCGCGACGCTCGCGCCGGCCGCCACGTCCGCCGCGCGACCCGCGACCGCGTCCGTCGCCGCGGCCGCGCCCTTCGCCTTCACCGCGGCCGACCTCGCCGCGTACGAGCGCGGCATCGCGCGCGAGGCCGAGCTGGTGCGCGCCGCGCGCGAGCGTGGCCGCAGCGCGAAGACGCCGGCCGAGCGGAGCGCGGCCGCGCAGGCGGAGTGGGAGGACGCGACGATCGCCGGCGGCGCGCAGGCCGCTGGGATCCCGCTGGCGCGCTACCGCCAGGTGCGGGCGACGCTGCACCAGGTGCTCGCGACGCTCGACTTCCAGGGGAGGATCGACGGCCCGCAGGAGATGGACGTCTCCGCCGCGAGCCCCGAGATGAAGCGCCGCCTGGCCGGCGACCCGATCGCCGAGCTGGCGCCCGCGTCGCAGGCGGCGCTGAAGGCGCGCATGGACGCGGTGGTGCGGGCGTACGTCGCGTACATGACGCTGGTCGCCGTCAACGGCTGATCGGTCGACGGCCGATCCGTCAACGGCCGACGCCCGGCGGGCGTTCTGGTGGGGCGGGCGCGTCACCGACGCGCGGCCCGCGCCGTGCGGACGTGACGCGCGGATCCGACGACCCGTCCCACCATCTCCAGCCAAGCGTTCCATGCCCGCGTCCCGCGTCCAGATCGAAGTCGAAGAGGGGGTTCCCGACCTCTACTGTCCCGCCTGCGCGTCGGCGGTCTACACCGCGGAGGACGGACCGGCCGAGCAGACGTGCGAGCACGTCCGGTTCTTCATCGACTGGGAGGGCGAGCTGGCGCTGGCCGAGCCGGACGCGTACGCGGGCGAGGACGCGAAGCGGCAGCAGCGCATCATCGACCTCGTCGAGCAGACCGACAGCTGGGACGAGTTCCTGACCAAGGTGCTGGAGCTGCTCCCCGCCTCGGCGATGATCCTCGAGCTCTCGCAGCCGGCGGATGGCGACGACGAGGACGACGAGGGCGCGACGGCGGTGGTGGCGTTCGACTTCGCGGCGCCCGAGATCGCCTGACGCGCTGACGCGCGGCGGCGCGCGTATGGCGCGGCCGACCGGCGGGGCGAATATTCGGCGCTCGCATGCGTCGGAGGGCCGGGCGCCCGCGCGCCCGTGCCCGATCGCCGTCGGACCTCCGGTCGGACCACCCGCGCACGGACGCCCATGTCCCCGCTGTCGCCGCACGTCACGGGCACCTTCCCGGCGAACCCCAGCGCCGTCCTCGGCGCGCACTCGGACCTCGCGAGCCTGCTGCAGCGCATCGAGGCGCTGGAAGCGCGGATGGTGGCGCTGGAGCGCGTGCTCGCGATCACCGGCGCCGGCGTCACGCTCACCTGCCCGGGCGACCTGCGCCTGACGGTCGGCGGCAGCCTCACGACGACGGTGGGGCTCAACCAGGTGACGAACGTCGGCGCGAACCAGACGATGAACGTCGGCCGCACCGCCACGTGGACGTTCGGCGTGGGGCTCGCGCTGCAGGCGGCGAAGACGTTCGCGCTCACCACCGGCGACGCCATCACGCTGACCACCGGCGCGAGCAGCGCCAGCATGAAGAAGGACGGCTCGCTCGCGCTGAAGGGCAAGGACCTCACGCTCGACGGCAGCGGCCGGATCGTCGTGAAGGCCGCGAGCGACCTGACGCTGAAGGGCGCGCGGATCCTCGAGAACTGAGCGCCGCGTCGCGCGTGCGCACGATCGACCCGTCCGCGGGCCCGTGACGTGCACGGGCGCGCGGGCATGTCGTCGTCCTCGATCCCCGGTCCGTCGCCCGCCCCGTCCTCCGGCACGCCCTCCACCACGCCCACCGCGCGCTTCCGCGTCGGCACCGCCGGCTGGTCGCTCCCGAAGGCCGAGCAGGACGCGTTCCCGGCCGAGGGGACGCACCTGGAGCGCTACGCGGCGCGCTTCCCGGCGGTCGAGATCAACTCCAGCTTCTACCGCCCGCACCGCCCGTCGACGTACGCGCGCTGGGCCGAGAGCGTGCCGGCCGGCTTCCGCTTCGCGGTGAAGGTGCCGCGCGCGATCACGCACGAGCGCCGCCTGCGCGACGCCGGCGACGCGCTCGACGGCTTCCTCGGCGAGGCCACGGCGCTGGGGCCCACGCTCGGCTGCCTGCTGGTGCAGCTGCCGCCCAGCCTCGCGTACGACGCGACGGTGGTGGAGGCGTTCCTGCGCGCGCTGCGGGCGCGCCACGACGGCGCGGTGGCGCTGGAGCCGCGGCACGCGACCTGGTTCACGCCCGAGGCGGAGCGGCCGCTGCTCGCGCACGGCGTCGCGCGCGTGGCCGCCGATCCGGCGAAGGTGCCCGCGGCCGCGGAGCCGGCGGGCGACGCGCGCGTGGTGTACTACCGGCTGCACGGATCGCCGCGCATCTACTACTCCGACTACGACGACGCGTACCTCGACGCGCTGGCGGTGCGGATGCTGGTGGACGCGCACGCGGACGCCGGTCGCGACGTGTGGTGCATCTTCGACAACACGGCGCTGGGCTGCGCGACGACGAACGCGCGCGTGCTGCTGGAGCGGCTGCGCGACGGCTGACGCGCGACGCTCGCGTTCGCTTGCCACGGGCCGGGGATGCGCGCATCCTCCCGCGACTTTCCTCACCCGACTCGCGCCCATGTCCATCGTCGACCTGCTACGTCCGGAGCTCGAGCAGGAGCTCGCCGTCACGCGCCGCGTCCTCGAGCGCGTCCCCGACGACCGCGGCGCGTGGAAGCCGCACGAGAAGGCGTTCCCGATGGCGCACCTCGCGCAGCTGGTGGCGCGCATCCCGGGCTGGCTGCCGATGATGCTCGACCGCGCGGAGCTCGACATCCAGCCGCTCGACGGGCCGCAGTTCCCCGGCTACTCGATCGAGACGACGGCGACGCTGCTGGCGGAGTTCGACCGCAACGTGGCGCAGGCGATGGCGGCGCTCCCGCGCGCGACCGACGCGGCGTGGGGCGAGCCGTGGACGCTGAAGCGCGCGGGGCAGCAGGTGGCGACGGGCACGCGCTACCTGATGACGCGGACGATGGTGATCAACCACCTCGTGCACCACCGCGCGCAGCTGGGGCTCTACCTGCGGCTGGTGGACGAGAAGGTGCCGTCGATGTACGGCCCGACGGCGGACGACAAGTGACGAGCGCCGCACGCGTTTGACGGACGCCGAACAGCCGCGCGACGCGGCGCGGTGACGCGCGCGGCGCCCGCCCGAGTCCACGACGGCATGCGCACGATCCGGCTGGTCCTCGTGGCGACGCTCGGCGCCGCCTGCCTCGGCGCGGGCGATCCGGTGGCGCCGCGCGTGCGGCCGCTGCCGCCCGGCGGGCCCCACGTGCTGTTCGTCGGCAACAGCCTCACGTACACGAACGACCTGCCGCGGACGCTGAGCGACCTGGCGACGGCGGGCGGCGACACGATCCGCGCGGCCGCGGTCGCGCTGCCGAACCTCGCGCTGGTGGACCACGCCGCCGGCCAGAGCGACGCGGTGCCCACGATCGGGCGCGGGACGTGGGAGTGGGTCGTGCTGCAGCAGGGCCCCTCGTCGCGCGGCGTGAACCGCGACACGCTGGTGATCGGCGCGCAGGCGCTGGCGCGCGCGATCCGCGCCGCGGGCGCGCGCCCGGCGCTGTACATGGTGTGGCCGGCGCGCGCGAACGCCGCGGACTTCGACGGCGTGCGCGATTCCTACCGCGCGGCCGCGTGCGCGGTGGACGGCGCCTTCCTCCCCGCCGGCGAGGCGTGGCGCGCGGCGTGGCGCGCCGACGCGACGCTCGCGCTCTACGGCCCCGACGACTTCCATCCGGGCCCGCTGGGCACGTGGCTGGCCGCGCTCGTGATGTACGAGCGGATCACGGGCCGGGACGCGCGCGCGCTGCCCGCCACGGTGACGGTCGCGGGGCAGCGGCTGACCGTGCCCGCGGAGACGGCGCGGCTGCTGCAGCGCGCGGCGCACGAGGCGAACGAGGCGGCGGTCGCGCAGGGGTGCGGGACGTGATGCTGCGGACTGCGGGCTGCGGACTGCGGGCTGCGGATCCCGAGCCTCCTGCGTCGCGCCGGACCCGAACGGCGAACG
>CBHYLO010000102.1:0-10239 GCA_966128675.1 uncultured bacterium
TGGCCGCGCTGGCCGCGGGCATCGCCCTCCTGGCGCTCGTGATCGTCGGCCCGCGCGGGATCGCGGGCGTGCGCGGCCCGACGCGCGCCGCCACCGCGTCGGTCGGCGTGCTGCCCTTCGTGAACATGGGCCCCGATCCGGCGGACGCGTACTTCGGCGACGGGCTCGCCGAGCAGGTCATCGCCGCGCTCGGCCGCGTCGAGGGGCTGCACGTAGCCGCGCGCACGTCGTCGTTCGCGCTGCGCGACCGCCGCCTCGACGTCCGCGCGATCGGCGACACGCTGAGCGTCGCGGCCGTGCTCGAGGGGAGCGTGCGACGCGACGCCGGCCGCGTGCGGATCACCGCGCAGCTGGTCGACGCGATGACCGGCTATCGCATCTGGTCCGCCGAGTTCGATCGCGAGCCGCGGAACGTGCTCGGGGTGCAGGAGGAGATCGCGGCGGCGATCGCGCGCGCGCTCGAACGGCGGCTCGCGCCCTCCGGCGCGTCCGCCCGCGCGCCCGTGGCGCTGGACTTCGACACGTACACCCTGTACCTGCGCGGCCTGCAGCTGCGAGACCACCTGACGCCCGACGCGCTGCGCGAGGCGAGCGCGCTCTTCGACCAGGTGATCGCGCGGCAGCCGGAGTTCGCGGCGGCGTACGCGGCGAAGGCGAGCGTCGTCGGGCCGCTCATCATGTTCGGCCACCTGCCGCAGTCCGAGGGCGTGCCGATGCTGCGCGCGATGACCACGCGCGCGCTCGCGCTCGACCCGGACCTGGGCGAGGCGCACGCGGCGCTGGGGATGCAGCGCCTCTTCTTCGAGTGGGACTGGCCCGGCGCGGAGAGCGCGCTGCGTCGCGCGATCGCGCTCAACCCGAGCGACGCGCACGCGCACCACCACATGGCCAACCTGCAGCGCGCGGTGGGACGGCTCGACGAGGCGATCGCCAGCCGCACGCGGGCGGTCGCGCTCGATCCGCTCAATCCGCGCACGGTCGTGGTGCTGGGCGTCGACTACTTCGTGGCGGGCGACATGGAGCGCGCGATGACGACCTTCCGCCGCGCGCAGCGGCTGGACCCGGCGCACGCGCTGGCGCTCGGCTCGGGGCCGTTCCTGCCGGTGGGGCCCGCGGAGATCTACGAGCGCCAGCACCGCGACGCGGAGGCGGTGGCGGAGTACGTGCGCATCGCCACGCTGCGCGGCGCGACCGCGCGCGACGTGGACGACCTGCGGGCGGGATACGCGCGCGGCGGCATGCCCGGCTTCTGGGCGCGCTGGCTGGCGATGGAGCGTCGCCAGAGCACCGCGGCGCCCGATCCCATGCGGATGGCCAACCTCTCGGTGCGGATCGGCGACACCGCCCAGGCCATCGCGTGGCTGGAGCGCGCCTACGCCGTGCGGCACCCGGCACTCGTGTATCTGCGGCACACGCCGGCGCTCGTCCCGCTGCACACGCATCCGCGCGTGGCGCCGATCCTCGCGGGCATGCGGTTCCCGGCGCGCTAGGTCGCCGACACGTCGCACGAACGAACGGCCCGGTCGCCCCAGTGCGGGACGGCCGGGCCGTTCGGTCACGAGGCGGCGCGAGGCGAGCGCGCGCCGCACGTCACGTCCCTTCAGGTCACGCGCGCTGCAGGTCGAACCGGTCCGCGTTCATCACCTTCGTCCACGCGGCCACGAAGTCGCCGACGAACTTCGCCTGCGAGTCGGCGCACGCGTACACCTCGGCGTGCGCGCGCAGCTCGGCGTGCGAGCCGAAGATCAGGTCGACGCGCGTCGCGGTCCAGCGCGGCGCCTTGGTCTTGCGGTCGCGCCCCTGGAACACGTTCTCCGAGCCCGTCTCCTGCCACTCGGTGCGCATGTCGAGGAGGTTCACGAAGAAGTCCGTCGTCAGCGTGCCGACGCGGTCCGTGAACACGCCGTCCGTGCAGTTCGCGGCGTTCGCGCCGAGGACGCGCAGGCCGCCCACGAGCACCGTCAGCTCGGGCGCGCTGAGGCCGAGCAGCTGCGCGCGATCGACCAGCGCCTCCTCGGGCGCCATGAAGTGCAGCCCCTTCCGGCGATAGTTGCGGAAGCCGTCGGAGCGCGGCTCGAGCGGCGCGAACGAGTCCGCGTCGGTCCACTCCGCCGAGGCGTCCATGCGGCCGGGCGTGAACGGTACCGTGATCGCGACGCCGCCCGCCTTCGCCGCCTGCTCGACCGCCGCGCAGCCGCCGAGCACGATCAGATCGGCGAGCGAGACGCGCTTGCCGCCGGCGGCGGACGCGTCGAACTCCGCCTTGATGGTCTCGAGCGTCTCCAGCACCTTCGCGAGCCGCGCGGGATCGTTGACCTCCCACGCGTTCTGCGGCGCGAGGCGCACGCGCGCGCCGTTGGCGCCGCCGCGCTTGTCGGAGTCGCGGTACGTCGACGCCGACGCCCACGCCGCGCCGACGAGCTGCGGCACCGTGAGCCCCGACGCGAGGATGTGCGCCTTGAGCGCGGCGACGTCGGCGTCGTCGACGAGCGGATGGTCCACCGCGGGGATGGGATCCTGCCAGATCAGCGTCTCCCGCGGCACGAGCGGGCCGCGGTAGCGCTGGATCGGGCCCATGTCGCGGTGCGTGAGCTTGAACCACGCGCGCGCGAACGCGTCCGCGAACTGGTCGGGGTTCTCGTGGAAGCGCCGCGAGATCTTCTCGTAGGCCGGGTCGAAGCGCAGCGCGAGGTCCGTCGTGAGCATCGTCGGCACGCGCTTCCTGTTCGGGTCGAACGGGTCGGGGATGTCCGCCGGCGCGTTCTTCGCCTGCCACTGCTTGGCGCCCGCGGGGCTCGTGGTGAGTTCCCACTCGTGCGCGAACAGGTTGTCGAAGAAGTGGTTGCTCCACCGCGTCGGCGTCTGGCTCCAGATGACCTCCGGGCCGCCGGTGATGGCGTCCGGGCCGACGCCCGTGCCCCACCGGTTGCGCCAGCCGAGGCCCTGATCCGCGATGTGCGCGGCCTCCGGCTCGGGGTCGAGGAACGACGGATCGCCGGCGCCGTGCGTCTTGCCGAACGTGTGGCCGCCCGCGATGAGCGCGACGGTCTCCTCGTCGTTCATCGCCATGCGCGCGAACGTGTCGCGGATGTCGCGCGCCGCGGCGACCGGGTCGGGATTCCCGTTCGGCCCTTCGGGGTTCACGTAGATGAGCCCCATCTGCACCGCGCCGAGCGACTCGTGCAGCTGGCGCTCGCCGCTGTAGCGCTCATCGCCGAGCCACGACCCCTCGGGGCCCCAGAAGATGTCCTCGGGCTCCCACGTGTCCGCGCGGCCGCCGGCGAAGCCGAACGTCTTGAAGCCCATCGACTCGAGCGCGACGTTGCCGACCAGCACGTAGAGGTCGGCCCACGACAGCTTGCGGCCGTACTTCTGCTTGATCGGCCAGAGGAGTCGGCGCGCCTTGTCGAGGTTCGCGTTGTCGGGCCAGCTGTTCAGCGGCGCGAAGCGCTGCTGCCCGCGGCCGGCGCCGCCGCGGCCGTCGGTGACGCGGTACGTGCCCGCGCTGTGCCACGCGAGGCGGATGAACAGGCCGCCGTAGTGCCCGAAGTCGGCGGGCCACCACTCCTGCGAGTCCGTCATCAGCGCGTGGAGGTCGGCGACGACCGCGTCGAGGTCGAGGCTCTCGAACTCCTTCGCGTAGTCGAAGTCCGCGCCGAGCGGGTTGGAGCGCGGCGCGTGCTGGTTCAGCCCCTCGAGCCGCAGGTTCTGCGGCCACCACTCGCGGTTCGAGTGGCCGCGGCTGCCGTTCTTCGGGCGGTTGCCGTGCGGGTCCGCGTCACCGGCGCGGTTGCCGTGCGCCACGGGGCACGTGCCCGCGCCCTGCTCGTTGCTCTTCGGGTCGCCCTTGGCGTCCATGGTCGTCTCCTGACGTGTCCTGACCTGCGGTTCGGTGCGTCGCACCACGCGCTCGTGCACCACGCGCGCGCACGTCGTGCGCGCGGCGTAGCCGCATGCTACGCGACGGCCGGCGATCAGGGAAATCGAACTTGTAGATGGGGCGATAGACAATCTCTACCGTCGCACGCGCGCACGGCCCGGCTGCCTCGCGTGGGGCAGCCGGGCCGTGCGGCGCGACGGAAGGCGGGCGACGGCTAGTCGACGCGCATCGCCACGGTCGGCTCGACGCCGAGCGCGCGCTGCGTGGGGACGATGCAGGCCAGCAGGCACACCGCCAGCATGAACGCCGCGTAGGCCACCAGCTGCACGCCCTGGCCCGCGGAGAGGTGGCGCGGCCAGTCCTGGAACTGGGTGGTGCGCGCGAGGCCCACGGCGCCGAGCGCGATGAGCGCGGCACCGCCGACGATGCCGAGGCCGACCTGCGTGAGCGGCCGCTGGAAGATCGCGACCACCACGCGGCGCCGGCTCGCGCCGAGCGCGACGCGCACGCCGATCTCGCGCGTGCGGCGGGCGACGGTGAACGACAGCACCGCGTAGATGCCCGCCAGCGAGAGCAGCAGCGCGACGGCGGTCAGCACCAGCGTCGTGCGCAGCCACATCCCGATGATCCACACCAGGTCGCTCGCCACCTGGTCCAGGCGCTGCGGCTCGCCGACCCGCAGCGTCGGGTCCACGGCGGTGGCCAGCTTGCGGAGCCGCGGCACGAGCGCCATCGGATCGCCCTGTGTGTGCACCACCATGTGCGGCGGGAAGCCGCTCCCCGCCGTGGCCGGCAGGTAGAGGCCCAGCCCGCGCGTGCTCTCCGCCGCGCCGACCATGCCGAGCTCCTTCACGACGCCGACGATCTCGTGCCAGGGGAGCGAGTCGGCGCCCGGGCCGTCGGGCGCGATGCCGCCGGCGGCGATCCGCACCCGCCGGCCGATCGGGTTGCGCCCCTGCAGCGCCTGGTCCACGAAGCCCTGGTCGACGATCGCGACCCGCGCGCCCGAGGTGAGGTCGGCGGCGTGGAAGCCCCGGCCCGCGAGGACCGGCGCCCGCAGCACGTCGAAGTACGACGGGTCGATGAACGCGATCTTCGTGTAGCGCCGCGGCTGCCGCCCGTCCGGTGCACCCGTCGCGACGGACGGTGCGGTGCCGGACGGCGGCGCGACGGACGTCGAATCGATCGCGATGCGGCGGTCCGCGTAGTTCGCGCGCGGGAGCTGGTCCACGAACGTGACCCCGACCACCCCCGGCTCGGCCGCGACGCGCTGGCGGAGGGTCTCGACCAGCAGCCCGAAGCGCGCGCGGTGGGCGGCGGCGGCCGGCGTGTCGCCGTCCACGTCCACGCCCGGCGCCGTCTCCAGGCCGAGCGGCACCGTCAGGTACTCGTCGGCCGCGAACCCGACGTCGTACGTGCGGATCCGATGCTGCTCGCGCGCCTCCACCAGGACGAGGGCGGGGAAGGCGACGGTGACCGCGACCTGCGCGACGATCACCGCCGTCCACACGCCGCCGAACCGCAGCCCGCCGCCGCCGGTCGTGCCGGCGCGCAGGCGCGTCCCGAGGCCGCGCGTGACCTTGAGCCCGGGGAGCACGCCGGCGATCGCGGCGCCGGCCACCGTGAGCGCGCACGCGTAGAGCACCGTGCTGGGCGCGAGCCGCGGATCGAGCCAGAACGGGACCTTGTCCATGTTGGCCTCGAGGAACGGCCGTCCCAGCTGGCGCAGCGCGACGTGGGCGGCCGCGAGCCCCACCGCCGCCGCCACCCCGCCTAGCACGAGCGCCTCGGCGAACAGCTGCGCGACGATCCGGCGGCGGCTCGCACCGAGGGCGCTGCGCACGATGAGCTCGCCCTCGCGCGTCGCCGCCCGCGCGAACAGCAGCAGGGCGACGTTGCCGCAGACGAGGACGAGGAGCATCAGCGCGAAGATCTGGGTGAGCGCGACGAGCCCGGCCTCCTCCGCCATCGACGCCCCGCCCATCAGCTCCGCGTACGGCATGACCTGCGGCTGGAGGTGGCGGTGCGTCTCCGGGAGCTCGCGGGCCGCCCGCCGGCCGAGCGTCGCGAGCTCCGCGCGCGCCTCGTCGAGCGTCGCGCCGGGGGCGAGCCGCCCGAAGATCGTGATGCCGGGCCCGCGGCGCGGCGCATCCTCGTGCGCGTCGGCGCGGAACGGGATCCAGGCGTCGTGCGCGACCGGGAACGTGAAGCCGTCGGGCATCACGCCCACCACGGTGGCGTACGCGTCGTCCAGCCGCACCGTGCGCCCGACGATCGCGGGGTCGCCCGCGAAGCGCGCCCGCCACAGGTCGTGGCCGAGCACGACGACCGGCGGCGCGTCGGCCCGCTCGTCCGCCGGCACGAGGGCGCGGCCCAGCAGCGGCGGCGTCGCGGCGACGCGGAACCCCGACGCGGTGATGGCCGCGACCAGCGCCGGGCGGGCCTCGCCGTCGCGCCCGGTGAGGTTGCGGGTGACGTCCTCCCACGCCCCGAAGTCGGTCACGCGGCGCATCGCCTGGCGCCAGACGGCGAGGTCGTGCAGCGCGCGCGGCTCCGCGCGGCTCGTCTGCACGTCCCAGTTCCGCAGGTGCACGATGCGGTCGCCGCCGGGCAGCGGCAGCGTCGGGCTGACGAACAGCATCACCATCTGGAAGACGATGGCGCCAGTCCAGATGGCGAACGCCATCGCGAGCCCGCCGACGACCGTCATCCCCGGGTACTTCACCAGCATCCGGACGCCGAGCTTCAGGTCGAGCGCGAGGCCGCTGGGCCACGCGGGGCCGCGCCCGTCGCGCATCGCGTCCTTGTGCTGCTCCGCGATGCCGAAGGCGATGACCGCGCGCCGCCGCGCCTCCTGCGGGGCGAGGCCGGCCTCGCGCACGAGCCGGTCGGCCTCCATCTCGAGGTGGAAGGCCATCTCGTGGTTCATGCGCTCCTCCGCCTCGCGGCGGAAGAGCAGGCGCGCGCGGGCGCGCGCGGCGTGGATCCAGCGCATGCGGCGACTCCGAGGGGAGCGGAGGGGGTGACTTCTGTCGACGTCTAGAGGAGTACGCGCGCCGCGCCCGCAGGATTCAGCCGGGGGCGGGGGCGGCTCGCGCTCAGGTCGTGCGGAGGACGGCCTCGAGCCCGGCGGCGAAGCGGCGCCAGCTCTCGAGCTCGGCCCCGAGCGCGCGGCGGCCGGCGGCGGTGAGCCGGTAGTAGCGCGCGCGGCGGTTGTTGTCCGTCGTGCCCCACTCGCTGTCGATCAGCCCGTCCTTCTCCAGCCGCTGCAGCGCCGGGTAGAGCGAGCCCTGGTTCACCTCGAGCACGCCCTCGGAGATCTGCTGCACGCGCTGGCCGATCCCCCAGCCGTGCATCGGCTGGAGCGAGAGCGTCTTGAGCACCAGCAGGTCGAGCGAGCCGCGCAGGGCGTCGGTCTGCGGATGTGGGGGCACGGGGGGCTCCGGCGGCTCCGGTGGGGTCTCCTGTCGCTGTCGAGAGAAGGTGCGCCCCGCTCCTCTAGCCGTCAAGAGATGGGGCGGGCGGCTGGCGGGCGCGCGCGCCGGGCGCGTAGCGTAGGGGCAGGCCCTCCCACCCCCGGTCGCCGCTCATGAAGCTCCGCATCCAGGGCAACAGCATCCGCCTGCGGCTGTCCCGCCCCGACGTCGCACGTCTCGACCACGACGGCCGCGTGGAGGAGACGATCGCCTTCGGCATGCACGCCGGAGACGCGCTCGCGTACGCCGTCGAAGCGTCGCCGGCCGCCACGGGCGTCGCCGCGCGGCTGGCGCCCGGCCGCATCACCGTCGTGCTCCCCCAGGCGCTCGCGCGCGAGTGGGCGGCGACGGACCGCGTCGGCATCGCGGCCGAGCAGCCGGGCGTCGGCCCGGACGGCGCCGGCGTGCTCCGGATCCTGGTCGAGAAGGACTTCGCCTGCCTCGACCGTCGCGACGAGGACGCGGACGCGTTCGCGAATCCGGCCGCCACGCGCACCGGCTGAGCGACCTCCGCACCGACACGCGACTTGCGCAGTGGGCGGGCGGTGGGCGAGCGGTCGGGGACGGGCGCCACGCACCAGGGACCGGGGGACGAGTGAGCGACGGAGCGCGGGACTGGGCGCAGCTCCTCTCGGACGCGACGTCCGAGGGGGTGCTGATCCACGAGGACGGGCGCGTGCTGCGCGTGAACGCGGCGCTCGCGGCGATGCTCCGCTGCGCGCCCGAGACGCTGGTCGGGCGGCTGGCGCCCGACCTCGCGGTCCCGGAGGACCGCGCGCGCCTGTTCCAGCACATGGCCGCCGGCCACGACGGCCCGCTCGTCGGCACCGCGCTGCGCGCCGACGGCACGACGTTCCCCGTCGAGATCCGCGGCCGCACCGTGCGCGTCGACGACCGCGCGCTGCGCGTGGTGCTCGTGCGCGACGTCACCGAGCGGCTGGCGATGGAGGCGGCGCTGCGGCGGCGCGAGCGCGAGCTGGCCTCGCTGGCGGAGCACTCGCCCGACGTCATCACGCGCTACGACCGCGAGCACCGCGCGCGCTTCATGAGCCGCGCGGTCGAGCGCGCGACGGGCGTGCCCGCGGAGTGGTTCGTCGGCCGCCCGCTCCGCGACTGGGGCTTCCCGGCGGAGCTCACCGCGCGCTGGGAGGCGATCAACGACCGCGTGTTCGCGACCGGCGGCGCCGAGGAGGTCGAGTTCGAGTTCGTGGGGCCCGACGGCGAGTGGCGGCACTACCACACGCGCGTGGTCCCCGAGCGCAACGAGGCGGGCGAGGTCGAGCACGTGCTCACGACGACGCGCGACCTGACGGACCTCAAGCGCGCGGAGGCGAGCGCGCGCGACGCCTACGCGACGCTGCGCGGGCTGCTGGACCAGTCGATCACGGGCGTGTACGTCGTGCAGGACGGACGCTTCACGTACGCCAACGCGCGCCTCGCGGAGACCTTCGGCTACGACCACGCGGACGAGCTGCTCGCGCTGGCGGACCTCGACGCGCTGGTGCACCCGGAGGACCGCGCGCGCGTCGCCGAGCACGTGCGGCGCTGCCTCGCGGGCGAGGACCGCGCGGCGCACTACACCTTCCGCGGCCTGCGCCGCGACGGGCGCGTCGTGCACGCGGAGGTGCACGCGAGCGCGGCGGACTACGTCGGCGGACGGGCGCTGGTCGGCGCGCTGCTGGACGTCACCGAGCGGCGCGCGCTGGAGGCGCGCCTGCGGCAGACGCACAAGATGGAGGCGCTCGGCCAGCTCGCCGGCGGCGTGGCGCACGACTTCAACAACATCCTCACCGCGATCCTGGGCTACGCGCAGCTGGTGCAGCAGGAGCTGCCGCCGGACGCGCCGCTGCGCGGCGACGTCGGCGAGATCCTGCGCGCGGCGGAGCGCGGCGCGGGCGTGACGCGCCAGCTCCTCGCCTTCAGCCGACGGCAGGCGCTCGAGACGGAGGTGCTCGACCTCGCGGCCGTGGTGCGGGCGCTCGGGTCGATGCTGCGCCAGCTGCTGCCGCGCACGATCGAGCTGGGGCTCCCGCCGGCGGACGTGGTGGCGCCCGTGCGCGCGTCGCGCGCGCAGCTCGAGCAGGTCGTGATGAACCTCGTGCTCAACGCGCGCGACGCGATGCCGGCGGGCGGCGCCCTCGGGCTGGACGTCGGCATCGTGCAGGAGGCGGCGGGGCCGCACGCGACGCTCGTGGTGCGGGACACCGGCCACGGCATGTCGGCCGACGTCCGCTCGCGCGCGTTCGAGCCGTTCTTCACGACGAAGAAGAAGGAGCACGGCACCGGGCTGGGGCTGGCGATGGTCTACGGCCTGGTGCGGCAGTTCGGCGGCGAGATCGACCTCGACTCGGCCGAGGGCCGCGGCACCGTGGTGACCGTGACGTTCCCGCTGGCGCCGTCCGTCGCCGCGCCGGCCGACGCCGCGCACGGCACGCCGCGCACGGGACGCCGCGGGCGGATTCTGCTGGTCGAGGACGAGGCGCCGATCCGCGCGATGACGCGGCGCATGCTGGAGCACGCGGGCTACGAGGTGCAGGAGGCGCCGCACGGCGCGGCGGCCGTCGCCGCGCTGCGCGCGGGCGACCCGGTGGACCTGGTGCTCACCGACGCGGCGATGCCGGAGCTGGGCGGCGTGGAGCTCGCGGGCGAGGCGGTCGCGCTGCGGCCGGGGCTCCCGGTGCTGCTCATGTCGGGCTACGCCGAGCTGTCGGGCGCCTCGGTGAACGGGAGCGGCGTGGTGGTGGGGGCGCCGGGCTGCGCGGGCTTCATCCAGAAGCCGTTCACGACCGAGCGGCTGCTCGCCGCCGTCGCCGACACGCTGGCGCGCGGCGCGCCCGCGGCCGCCCCGGGGTGAGCCGCCGGGGGGCCGAGCGCCCGGCGGAG